>NZ_JBACFR010000093.1:0-3885 GCF_056262345.1 Homoserinimonas sp. | reverse complement strand
GTCATGTAACGTATCCTAAACGGTAGAGATTGGATCCACTACCTCGGGAGGGAAACATGTCCGACGACAATGCGACCACAAGAAACGTGCTCGTGCGCAGCATGCGCCACGAGAGCGACGGCGTAATCTCTCTCGAACTCGCGGCCCTAGAGGGCCCCCTGCCTCCATGGCAGCCCGGCGCTCATGTCGACATTGTCGTCGGTGACGGAACGACCAGGCAGTACTCCCTGTGCGGCCCGGCGGATGCTCGCACCTATCGCATCGGCGTTCTGCGCGAGCCCGACGGGCGAGGCGGATCCGCGCACGTTCATACAAGCGTGCGCCCGGGGGACAGGGTCGAGCTCAAGGGCCCCCGCAACCACTTCGCACTAGAAAGCGCCCCCGTCTACCGACTCGTTGCCGGCGGTATTGGCGTGACGCCCATCCTCGCGATGGCAGCGCACCTTGAGGCGCAGGGCAGCGACTGGAAGCTTTTTTACGCTGGTCGAAGCCGCTCGACGATGGCCTTCATCGACGAACTGGAGGCTTATGGCGACAAGGTCGTGTTCTCCGCTGATGACGAGGGCGCCCGTCTCGACCTGGCGGCCATTGTCGCGGATGCTCCCGCCGACGCTCTCTGGTACGCGTGCGGTCCATCCGGGCTTCTGGCGGCGCTCGACGAGACCCTCGTGGCGGCTGGCCGAGGCGACAATCTGCGCACCGAGCTCTTCGCCGTCCCCGTGAGCGACGAGCCCGCCGCGGCCACCGATGGGTTCTCGGTGGAGCTGCGAGCGTCGGGGATGACGCTCCAGGTTCCCTCCGACCGGTCGATCCTTGACGTCGTGACCGAGGCTGGCATCGACGTCATGCACGACTGCGAAGAGGGAATCTGCGGCAGTTGCGAGACCAAGGTTCTCGACGGCGAGATAGATCACCGCGACTACGTGCTCACCAACCAGGAGAAGGCTAAGGGTGACTGCATGATGGTGTGCGTCTCGCGGGCCAACTGCCCCGTTCTTGTTCTCGACCTCTAGCGGCATGGGCTCGTGAGGCATGGGTTCGTGAGGCATGGGTCGTGACATGAGAAGCGCGCTGGTCGCCGAGGTCGTGGTGTGATGCTCGCCGTGTGCTGGCTCATGATCGCGCTTGCGGCAGCATCGCTCGCGCTGTCGCTCGTGCGCGGCGCGCACGGAACAGCCCTCATGGTGGTGGGCGACGTTGTCATGCTCGCGGCGATGGTCGACATCTGTCTGATCTCGTCTCACCTCGTCTCGCCCGTTGCGTGGGGCGGCGGGATCCTCGTGCTGGCCGTCGCCGCTGCGGCAGGGTCGCGAATCCGACGGGGCCGCACGGCCGACGCCTCTGCGCTGCATGACGGTGGGCATCCGCTCGCCATGATCATCGGCGCTGGCCTACTCATTCTCATGGGCGCGGGTGGTAGCCAGATGGCATCCCCGGCGTCGGATGCTCATGCGCACGCTGCGGGCGGCGGGATGCTCGTCGGCGCGCTAGTGCTGGGCGCGGTCGTGCACGCGATCGTTGTCGCGGTGGGGGCTCGCTCGCTCGGTCGGGTGGAGGTCGCTCGTCGGCTCTCGGGCTCTGGCTCGCTTTTGGCGATGGCGGCAATGGCCGTCGCGGCGGGGGCCTAGTCTCTGCGCCATGGCTGCGCTTTGGACATCCTTGTGCCATAATTGGATCCAATCTTAAGTAAATCGGATGTAACGGAGGCCGCAGTGCTCAAGCGCGAGGACAACGAGAAGCTCACCCAAACCGGACCGGGCACCCCCCTGGGCAATCTCATGCGGTCGTACTGGCAGCCTGTGGCTCTGGTCTCGGAGATGCCGAAGGAGCGCCCGGTCAAGCCGGTTCGCATTATGAGTGAAGACCTGGTGCTGTTCAAGCGCATCAATGGCTGGGGCCTCATCAGCCGCTACTGCGCACACCGCGGCGTCGACCTCTCCTACGGACGACTCGAAGACGGTGGCCTGCGCTGCCTCTATCACGGCTGGCTCTACAACGATTCTGGCCGCTGCATCGAGCAGCCCGCGGAGCCGCCGCACAGCCAGTTCCTGGACAAGGTGCGCATCTCCAACTACCCCTGCGTTGAGAAGAACGGCCTGATCTTCGCCTACATGGGCGCGGGCGACCCGCCGCCCTTTCCTGACTACGACTGCTTCACGGCGCCCGACGAATACACCTTTGCCTTCAAGGGGCTGTGGGACTGCAACTGGCTCCAGGGGCTCGAAGGCGGAATCGACCCGAGCCACGTCTCGTTCCTGCACCGCTTTGTGGGAGAAGACCCCCGCGACGTCTACGGCCAGCAGTTCAGCGAAGAGGTCGAGGGCACGGGAACCAAGCTCTCCAAGCTCGTGGGTGACCACTACCGCCCCGACATCGAGGTGGAGAGCGCCGAGCACGGCCTGCGCGTCTTTGCGATCCGCCAGCTGACCGAGGAGCTCAAGCACGTTCGCGTCACGAACCTCATGTTCCCCAATGCGTTCGTCGTGCCGTTCGGCAACGGCAAGGTCTTCACCCAGTGGCATGTCCCGATCGACGACGAGACCCACTACTGGTACATGATCTGGTACGACTTTGCCGAGAAAACCGACAAGGAGACCCTGCTGCAGCAGCGTCTCGAGGGTGTCTCGCTGCCTGACTACCGCCCGCTGCGCAACCGCGACAACAACTGGGGCTTCGACGCCCAGGAGCAGAACGAGCTCACCTACACGGGCATGGGACTCGACATCAACGTGCACGACCAGTGGGCCGTCGAGAGCATGGGCGCGATCCAGGACCGCACGGTCGAGCGCCTCGGCATCTCCGACCGCGCGGTGACGGCGAACCGCCGCCTGCTGCTCAAATCAATCGAGTCGTTCGAGGCGGGCAACGGCCTGCCGTCGCACCCCATCAGCGAAGAAGAGGCCGCGACGTTTGTCGGCCCCTACGCGGTTGACACGATCGCCCCGACCGAGGGATGGCAAGAGGTGTGGCTCCAGAAGGAGGCCGAACGTCGTGCCCAGTCGCCGTGGGCCGGTGCAGCAACCCAGGAAGCAGAGATCGATGCGTAACGTCGACGAGCGCCTCGTCGCAGAAGGCGGCGGTGGCGCGACAGCGAAGCCGATGCTCGCGAAGGACCGTGGCGGCTTCATCGAGCAGCACGATCTCTGGACCGAGGCTCAGTATGCCGCCGCGGGCCAGATGCGCAGGGTCATGGACGAGGTCGGCATCGATATGGTGCAGTTTCTCTTCGTTGACCAGCACGGCATCCTGCGCGGCAAGACCCTCACCCGAACGGCGGTCCCCGCCGCGCTCAAGTCGGGGGTGCGAGCGCCCTCGACCCTGCTGCTCAAGGACACGTCGGGCAAGAGCGTTTTTCCTGTGTTCTCGACCGAGGCCCTCGGCGGGCTCTCCCGCTTTAGCGGCGCCGGCGACGTTGTGCTCGTTCCCGACCCCACGACGTTCCGCGTGCTGCCGTGGTCAGAGAACACGGGTCTCATCCTGTGCGACCTGCGGTTCCCCGACGGCTCCGTCGTTCCCTACTGCACGCGCAGCCTGCTCAAGCGTCAGCTCACCACGCTCGCCGAGCAGCGGGACCTCGGCCTCACGGTCGGCCCCGAGCTCGAATTCCACGTGTTCAAGGCCGACGCCGGGTTTTCTCCCGATCGGGTGGGTGCCCCTGGCGCGCCCGGAGAGGCCCCGCGCACGTCGGCAACGACCGCGGGGTCGCAGCTGCTGCACGCCGAGAGCATGGACACGCTCGACGAGCTCGTCGGCGAGCTCTATCGTGGGCTGACCCTGCTCGACCTGCCGCTGCGCACGATCGAACTCGAGTTCGGACCAAGCCAGCTCGAGATCACCCTTGAGGCCGGTGACGCCGCCAAGGTTGCCGACGATGTCATCCTCGCG
>NZ_JBACFR010000092.1:0-17122 GCF_056262345.1 Homoserinimonas sp. | reverse complement strand
GCCACAGAGATCGCCGATTACCTCGGGCATGAGAACCCATCGATGACTCAGGACGTCTACATGAACACCATCAAGGGATCGAAGCGGGCTGCAGAAGTGATGGAGAAGCGGCTCAATGGCCTGTATTGAATGTGCGGGGTTTATGCGGAGTGGCTGACTGAAAACTCGGGCTTAAATAAAGAAATCCCCGCAAGTAGAAGCCTTACGAGGATCTCAGTGGCTCCGACCGGCGTCGATCCGGTGACCTTTCGATTTTCAGTCGAACGCTCTACCAACTGAGCTACAGAGCCTCTTCACTAATGTGAAGAAGGCACGGAACACTGGCGAGAGTGAACCGTGCCTTGCGACCCTGACCGGACTTGAACCGGCGACCTCCGCCGTGACAGGGCGGCGCGCTAACCAACTGCGCTACAGGGCCTAGCTATGAAACTGTAATTGTCTGGTGACCCCAACGGGATTCGAACCCGTGCTGCCGCCGTGAAAGGGCGGTGTCCTAGGCCACTAAACGATGGGGCCGTGAAGAAAAACAACCTTCTTAGCTACCGACAGACAAGCATACGGATGTCGGGGCGTTTTGCCAAACCGGAGAAAGTGAACGGCATGTCGCCCGTGTTTTCGGGTTTTTCGAACCTGCGTTTTGCTGCAGGGTTTGCACACCACGAAGGGCTAGTTTCGAGGGCAACACCGTGCTCGGGAGGGTCGATGACGTCGAGAAGCGCTAAGCGAAGCCGTGCGATGGCCGCAGCGATTCTGGCGGTCGGCTTGGTGCTGAGCGGTTCGCTCGCTGCCGCCCCCGCCTGGGCCGCCGAGTACCCGAGCTGGGACGAGGTTCTCAACGCTCGCAACAACGAGTCCGCCACTGCGGCGGAGGTCGGTCGCATCGAGGGTGTGATCGCGCAGCTTGCCGCCGATGTCGAGGCGACCGAGGCCGTTGCCATCGAAAAGGGCGACGCATACTTCGTCGCCCAGCAGAACTTTGACGTCGCCGCCTACAAGGCCGAGCAGTTGCAGGCCCAGGCGGATGCGGCGCAGGTGACGGCGGATGCTTCGATGCGGCAGGCGGGCCAGCTCGCGGCGCGCACCCAGCGCGTGCGGTCATCCGATTTGACGGCCACGCTCTTGTTCAGCGGCGCTGCGACCGAGGATCTGCTCTCGCAACTGGGCATGGCGAGCAAGGTGAGCCAGCAGTCGACGGGTGTTTTTGCCAAGGCTCAGCAAGATCACAACACGGCTCAGGCGCTGACGGATCAGGCGGTCGTCGCCCAGGGTGCGCTGCAGGAGTTGGCCCAGGTCGCCGAGGATGCGATGGTCGTGGCGCAGGCGGCGGCGGATGCTGCGTCAACGGCGCTCACGGAGCAGACCGACAACATCGCCCGGCTGCAGGCTCAACTCGCGACTCTCAAGGAGAACCGCATCGCCACCGAGGCCGAGTACGTGGCCGGCATCAAGGCCATGTGGGGCGAGGGGGCGAGCCTGGGCGCAGGAGAGATTTCGGCGTCGGGGTGGGCTCGGCCGTCCGGTGGGTACATTTCGAGCAGCTACGGGCCGCGGGTTCCGCCTAAGTCGGGGGCGAGCAGCATGCACGGCGGGGTGGATCTTGCTCCGGGCTGCGGGGCCCCGATCTTTGCTGCGGCGGGCGGAAAGGTCGACTATGCCGGTTGGAACGGCGGCTACGGGTACTACGTTTCGGTAGATCACGGCGACGGAACCTCCACCGCTTACGGCCACATCGAATCCGGGGGCATCGCTGTTCGTCCCGGTCAGGGTGTTGGGCCCGGCCAGTTGATCGCCAAGGTTGGCACAACAGGAACCTCGACCGGGTGTCACCTGCACTTTGAGGTGCGCAGGGGCGGCACGACCACGGATCCCGTGAGCTTTTTGCGCAATCAGGGCGTGAAAATCTGATCGCTCGCAGCATCACCGGGGCGGCAATCTCACGGCGGGCGCTCGCTGGCCGATAGTGCTCAATGGCGCATTTCCTTGCCAAGAATGCGGGAGTTGCTATTGTTACCTGTGTTAACAGTGTGACTGGGGAGTCTGCTGTCAATCGATCCAGGTTTGGGGAACAACATGAAGCACCACAACAGGGGTGATCGTCGTGGCCGCAAAGGCTTCGTCGCGACCCTGGCGATTCTTGGGGTGCTTCTCACCGCCGGTCTTGCATCCCAGTCGCCGGCCGAGCCCGCATATGCGGCCAACTATCCCAGCTGGCAAGACGTGCTCAACGCCCGCTCGAGCGAGTCGGCCAAGAGTGCCGAGATCAAGCGCCTCCAGGGCCTGATCGCACAGCTGGAATCCACGGTCGTTGCCGCAGAGGCAGAAGCCATGGCCAAGGGTGACGAGTTCATCGCCGCTCAGCAGGCCTACGACGAGGCCGCTTTCAAGCTCGGCACACTTCGCGAGCAGGTCATTGTGGCCACCGCGGCGGCCGAGGAGTCGCTGCTCAAGGCTGGCCAGCTGGCCGCCCGCCTGCAGCGCTCGGGCACCAACGATCTCACGGCCACGCTGCTGTTCACGGAGTCGGATGATCTGCTCAGCCAGCTGGGCAGGGCAACCAAGGTCAACGAGCAGTCCAGTGGCGTCTTCAACAAGGCCAAGCAAGACGAGAATGCAGCGCAGGCGCTGAGCGAAACCGCTGCCGTGCAAGAGGCCGCCCTCGCTGAGCTTGCGACCATCGCCGAGCAGGCCATGATCGAGGCGCAGCAGGCCTCGGATGCGGCCACGGCAGCGCTCGCAGAGCAGGCCGCCAACCAGACCCGGCTCCAGGCGCAGCTCGTGAGCCTCCAGGAGAACCGTCTCGCGACCGAGGCGGAGTTCCAGGTGGGTGAGCGCATCCGTGTCGAGGCTGCACGTGCTGCGGCTGCTGCTGCGGCTGCGGCCGCGGCTGAGGCGGCCAAGAACAACGGCGGCAGCGGAAACGCTGGCGGCGGAGCCCCCAGCTCCAGTGGATGGGTTCGCCCCTCCGGCGGCGGCATCTCGAGCCACTACGGCTTGCGCGTACCACCGACCAGCGGTGCGAGCACCCTGCACGGTGGGGTGGACCTCGCCCCCGGTTGCAACTCGCCGATCTACGCAGCATCATCGGGAACGGTCGTTTCTGCGGCGATGAGCGGCGGTTATGGCAACTACATCCGCATCAACCACCCCGACGGCAGCCAGAGCGCGTATGCCCACATTGTCAATGGCGGAATGCTGGTCCGTGCCGGTCAGCAGGTTGCGGCCGGTCAGCAGATCGCTCGCGTTGGCACGACGGGAACGTCCACGGGATGCCACCTGCACTTTGAAATTCGCGTCAACGGCGGAACAGTTGACCCGGTCCCGTACCTGCGGGCCCGAGGCGTGGCGATCTAGCCCGCCCGCAAGTCTGACCAAAGAAGAAGGCCCCCTCCGCTCGGAGGGGGCCTTCTTCGTATGTCTGCGAGAAGCCTTAGTGGCCTTCTGCCGCCAGCTTGGCGATGCCGTCAACGATGATCTGCTCGGCCTCTGCGGCGTCGCCCCATCCCTCGGTCTTGACCCATTTGCCGGGCTCGAGGTCCTTGTAGTGCTCGAAGAAGTGCTCGATCTCCTTGCGGGTGTACTCGGGGATGTCGTTCAGGTCCTGGATGTGGGCCCAGCGCGGGTCCTTCGCGGGAACGGCGATCACCTTGGCATCGCTGCCGCCATCATCCGTCATGTTGAAGACGGCGACGGGGCGAACCGAGACACCCACGCCGGGGAAGAGCGGGTAGTCGAGCAGCACGAGCACGTCGACGGGGTCGCCGTCGAGGCCGAGCGTGTTCTCGAAGTACCCGTAGTCGGTGGGGTAGACGAAGGTTGTGTAGAGCACGCGGTCGAGGTAGACGCGACCAGTCTTGTGGTCCACCTCGTACTTGTTGCGGCTCCCCTTGGGAATCTCGATTACGGCGTCGTAGGCGGCCATTGCGGTTCAGCTCCTTGGGTTCGGCGTTTGCTGGAATAACGTTACTGGATGCCGTCACGCCGCCCCAGACTCACCCCGCCCATCGCTGACCTGCGCAGGGCGGTGCGGTCGTCGCTCGCGGGGCTGCCCGCAGATTCTCTCGTCCTGCTCGGTCTGAGCGGTGGGCCAGACTCGCTCGCGTTGGCCGCAGCGCTCGCGTTCGAGGCGCCTCGGGCCGGGGTTCGCGCTGGCGCTGTCGTCGTCGACCACGGTCTGCAGCCTGGTTCTGCGGATGTCGCTGCGCGCGCCGCTGCCCAAGCGTCGGCCCTCGGGCTGGCTCCCGTCAGCGTGGCGACGGTCTCGGTGGGGGGCGACGGCGGTCCAGAGGCGGCGGCCCGCGCGGCCCGCTATGCGGCGTTTGCCGACGCTCTCAAGCAGACGGGTGCTGTCGCCATCGTTCTGGGGCACACGCTCGACGATCAGGCCGAGACGGTGCTGCTCGGCCTGGCCAGGGGCAGCGGTGCCGCAAGCCTGCGCGGTATGGCCCCTGAGTCACCGTTTCCCGTGGCAGGCGTAGAGGCATCCGTGCTCCGACCGCTGCTGGCGGTTCGGCGCGAAGCGACGGTGCAGGCGTGCGCCGACGCCGGGCTTGAGCCGTGGTTAGACCCGCACAACGGCGATCCGACCTTCACGCGAGTACGGGTGCGGCAGGAGGTGCTGCCCGTGCTGGAGCGCGAGCTTGGACCGGGCGTTGCCGAGGCGCTCGCCCGAACGGCGGAGCAGCTCGCGGAGGATTCCGAGGCGCTCGATCAGTTCGTTCAGGAGACGATCGAAGATCTCGTGGAGCCGGCCGAGGCGGGCATCGCCCTGAGCGTGCGCGGTCTCGAAGCAAACCCCGCTGCGCTCAGGCAGCGCATCATCCGGTATGTCGTTGAGTCTGAGTTTGGGGTTTCGCTGAGCCGCGCCCACACTCTGGGCGTCGCTGCGCTCGTGACGGGGTGGACGGGGCAGGGGCCACTGCATCTGCCGGGTATTAGGGTTGAAAGAACAGGATCACTGATCGTGTTCACGGCCGTGTCGTAGGAAGAGAAGCAATGGAATCGAACGAAATCGCGGGCGACCTCTCCAAGGTGTTGCTCACGCAACAGGAGATTCACGACAAGATCGCCGAACTCAGCCGCCGCATCGAGGCCGACTACGAGGGCGAGAACCTGCTTCTCGTCGGTGTTCTCAAGGGTGCCGTCATGGTGATGGCTGACCTGGCGCGCGAGCTCAAGCTTCCGCTCAACATGGACTGGATGGCGGTGTCGTCCTACGGATCCGGCACCAAGTCGTCCGGTGTCGTGCGAATTCTCAAGGACCTCGACTCCGATCTCACGGGTCGCAAGGTGCTCATCGTCGAAGACATCATCGACTCGGGCCTCACACTGTCGTGGCTGCGCGCCAACCTCGAAAGCCGCGGAGCAGCATCCGTTGAGATCTGCGCGCTTTTGCGCAAACCGGATGCCGCCAAGGTTGAGGTCGACGTTCGTTACGTCGGCTTCGATATCCCCAACGAGTTCGTGGTCGGTTATGGCCTCGACTACGCCGAGAAGTACCGCAATCTGCGGGACGTCGGCGTGCTCGCACCGCACGTTTACTCCTGATTCGCGGGGGCTCGGCTCGGCCGTTACGCCCCCAGCAAACATCGGGTAGCCGCTCAGGGGTCGCACGGTAGCCTTGCACCACTATGGATTTCAAGAAGTTGCTGCGCGGCCCTCTGGTCTACATCGCCGTTGGCCTCATTGTCGTCTCCGTCGGGTTTAGCCTTCTCGGGGGGTCTGGGTTCCGCGAGGTCAGCACGCAGCAGGGGCTTGAGTTCCTCGCCGACGACCAGGTTGAATCTGCGACCATCATCGACGGCCAGCAGCGAGTCGATCTCGTGCTCAAGAAAGCCGACGGTGACCTGGGCAAGCAGGTGCAGTTCTACTACGCAGCACCGCGTGGTGAAGAGGTCGTCACCGCCATCAACGACTCGTCGGTCAAGACCTTCGACGACGAGGTCGACAACGGCAACTTCTGGACCTCGATTCTCGGGTTCATCATCCCGTTCCTCATCATCGGCCTAATCTTCTGGTTCCTGCTTTCGCGGATGCAGGGCGGTGGCGGCAAGGTCATGCAGTTCGGCAAGTCGCGGGCAACGCTCGTGTCGAAAGAGACCCCCAAGGTCACCTTCGACGACGTAGCCGGCGCCGACGAAGCCATCGAAGAGCTGCACGAGATCAAGGAGTTTCTCACCGACCCCGCCAAGTTCCAGGCGGTCGGTGCTCGCATCCCCAAGGGCGTCTTGCTCTATGGCCCTCCCGGAACGGGTAAGACACTTCTGGCCCGCGCCGTCGCAGGCGAGGCCAATGTGCCCTTCTACTCAATCTCGGGTTCTGACTTTGTCGAGATGTTCGTCGGCGTCGGCGCAAGCCGCGTTCGCGACCTCTTCAAGGAGGCTAAGGAGCATGCTCCCGCCATCATCTTCGTCGACGAGATCGACGCGGTGGGACGACACCGTGGCTCAGGAATGGGCGGCGGTCACGACGAACGCGAGCAGACCCTCAACCAGCTGCTGGTCGAGATGGACGGCTTCGACGTCAAGACCAACGTCATCTTGATCGCGGCAACCAACCGCCCCGACATCCTCGACCCCGCTCTTCTGCGGCCCGGTCGTTTCGACCGCCAGATCGGCGTCGACGCCCCAGACCTCGCCGGCCGAAAGAAAATTCTTGAGGTGCACTCCAAGGGCAAGCCCCTCACTCCGGATGTTGACCTTGAGGTCCTTGCCCGCAAGACCCCAGGCTTCACGGGTGCGGACCTGGCCAATGTGCTCAACGAGGCTGCGCTGCTCACGGCGCGCTCAAACGCGCAACTGATCGACAACCGCGCCCTCGACGAGGCCGTTGACCGCGTGATGGCGGGCCCGCAGCGCCGCACCCGCGTGATGCGCGACCAAGAGAAGCTCATCACGGCGTACCACGAGGGTGGGCACGCGCTGGTTGCTGCCGGGCTCAATAACACCGACCCCGTGACCAAGATCACGATTCTTCCCCGCGGTCGCGCCCTGGGCTACACGATGGTTATGCCACTTGAGGACCGTTATTCGGTGAGCCGCAACGAGCTGCTCGACCAGCTCGCATATGCGATGGGCGGCCGCGTCGCCGAGGAGATCGTGTTCCACGACCCCACGACCGGCGCATCCAACGACATCGAGAAGGCGACCTCCACCGCGCGCAAGATGGTGACCGACTACGGCATGAGCGCCACGATCGGGTCGGTCAAGCTCGGCTCCGGCAGCGGCGAAATGTTTCTGGGCCGCGACATGGGCACCACGCGCGACTACTCCGAGAAGCTCTCGGAAGAGGTCGACAGCGAAGTGCGCCAGCTCATCGAGAACGCGCACGACGAAGCGTGGGAAGTCATCAACCTCAACCGCGACGTTCTCGACCGCCTCGCATCCGAACTCCTCGAAAAGGAGACCCTCGATCACAACCAGATCGAGGAGATCTTCAAGGATGTAAAGAAGCTTCCTCCGCGCCCACAGTGGCTCTCGAGCGAGCGCCGACCTGTCTCTGACCGTCCGCCGGTTCCGCTGCCAGACAAGAAGGCTCCGATCGACCCCGGAGTCGTCGACGGTGGAGTGGATTCCGATCCGGAGCCCGAGTCAAAGAAGCGCGCACCCCGCCAGGCACCGGGCATCGCAACAGCGTAAGGAATCGTCGTGGAGACCCGAAGCGAGATGACCGAGACGGGCCAGACGGCAGAGCGCCCCGATGCGCCGCGCATAGACGTGGCCCGCATCGAGGCGGCGGTTCTCGAACTGCTGAAAGCGATTGGCGAAGACCCCACCCGCTCGGGGCTTGAGCAAACCCCGCGACGGGTGGCACAGGCCTACAGCGAGTTCTTCGCGGGGGTGGGCGTGGATGCTCGCGAGCATCTCGCCGACGGCATCGACCTCGAAGGCAACACGGGCGAGCTCGTGATCGTGCGCGACATTCACTTTCGCTCCATGTGCGAGCACCATCTGCTGCCCTTCATCGGGGTGGCCCATCTGGCCTATCTGCCGGGGGACCGCATCGTTGGGCTGGGCAATCTGGTGCGCGTCGTGGAGACCTTGTCGGCGCGCCCGCAGCTGCAGGAACGACTCACCGACGAGATTGCGGATGCCCTCAACGACGGGCTCCAAGCTCGCGGCGTCGTGGTCGTTATGGATGCGAGCCACGGGTGCGTCACCACAAGAGGCAGTCAGCAAATCTCCAGTACCACCGTGACCGTCGCCAGCAGGGGGGAGCTCGCCGACAGTGTTCAGCGAGCTGCAGTGCTTGGGCTCATGGCACCGACCGCTCCCGACTTCATAGGAGGCAAAAATGGCTGAATTGCCGGTAATCATGGGCGTGCTGAATGTGACGCCTGACTCGTTCAGCGACGGTGGGGACTTCGCGCGCACCGAGACTGCTGTGGCGCACGCGATCGAGATGGTCAACGCCGGGGCGGACATCATCGATGTCGGCGGTGAAACCACCAAGCCGGGTGCCGAGCGGGTCAGTGCCGAAGAGGAGCAGAGGCGCATCATGCCGGTCGTGCGGGAGCTCGCCGACCGCGGCATCCGCCTCTCGATCGACACCATGAACGCTTCGACCGCTGCCATGACGGCCGAACTGGGCGTCGAGATCATCAACGACGTTTCTGGCGGCAAAGCAGACCCCGCGATGGCGGAGACCGTCGCGGGTCTCGACGTGGATTTTGTCGCGATGCACTGGCGCGGCCCCAGCTCGGGAATGGATGGCGAGGCCAACTACACCGATGTTGTACGCGAGGTTCTCGGCGAGCTTGAACTGCGCATGGCGGAGCTCATCATCATGGGCGTCGACCCTGATCGCATCATCGTTGACCCCGGTCTTGGTTTCGCCAAGAAGCCGGAACACACCTGGCTTGTGCTCGCCAACCTTCGCCAGTTCACGCGCTTTGGCAACCGGGTTCTCGTGGGCACATCGCGCAAGCGCTTTCTCTCGCCCCTGCTTGAAGACGGCACCAACGCGCACGAGCGCGACCGAGCAACAGCGGTGACGAGCGCCCTCGCTGCGGAGGCCGGAGCGTGGGGTGTTCGCGTGCACGACGTGACCTCGACCCGCATGATGCTCGAAACCTGGGGTGCGATCGATAGCGAGCGGCCCCCGCTGCCGCAGCGTGCCCGCACCTCGTTTCGGGAACCGCGGTGACGCCGGGCGGCCCGCTCTCCGCCAGCCTGTCGAGCGACCACATCACGCTCACCGGCCTGCGGGCCAGGGCTCACCACGGGGTTTTTGAGCACGAGCGCCGCGACGGCCAAGAGTTCGTGATCGATGTCACCGTGTGGCTCGACCTCAGTGTGTCGGCCTCCGGCGACGACCTGGGCAAGACCATCCACTATGGCGAGTTGGCGAATGAGGTCGTCGCCGCAGTAGAACGAGACCCGGTTGACCTCATCGAGACGGTCGCTCAGCGCATCGCCGACACGGTTCTTGCCCATGAGCCGGCCACGGCCGTGCGGGTGACTCTGCACAAGCCGTCGGCGCCCATCGAGGTTCCGTTCGGCGATGTCTCGGTCACGATAACCCGACTGCGGGCATGACCTTGGGGCACAACACATCCGCGCCCGATGCTGCGGTTCGTGCGGTCATCGCCCTCGGCGGCAACCTTGGCGACCGAGAAGCAGCTCTTCGCTCGGCCGTCGCCTCGATCGCTGCGCTCGATGGCGTATGGATGCTCGCGGCATCCGGCCTCGTGGAGACTCCCGCCCTCAAGCTCGACGGGGTCGACTATAACGCGCCCTCATATCTGAACGCCGTACTGATCGTCGAGACCACTCTCGAGCCTCATGCGCTGCTCGATGCGCTGGCCTCGATCGAGTCGGAGCACCACCGCACGAGAGAGGTTCGGTGGGGCGATCGCACGCTGGACCTCGATCTGATTAGTGTCGATGATGTGATCCTCGATACTCCGCGGCTGACCCTGCCGCATCCGCGTGCCCATGAGCGTGCGTTCGTGCTTGCACCGTGGCTCCAGGCGGATGCGGATGCCCGCCTCATTGGGCACGGAGCCGTCGCCGACCTGCTCCAGCAGAGCACCGACCGTGTATCGGAGTACGCCGCTGCACCTCTGCTGCCCGGCGCATCCCAGGGGGTGACGCCGTGAAGCGCACTCCCGCTGCTCTCGTAGTGCTCATTGTGGCAATCGGCGCCGGGGCGGGGCTGCTCACCCAGTACGCCCTCGCATCCGCAGGGCTGCCCGGGCTGGTTCCCCCCGTCAGTCTCGACCTGGTTCTGGTGGCAATGGGGGTGTTCGTTGTGGCGATGGCGGTGCCGATTCGCCGTGCCGTCAAGGGCAAGGTTCGCACCCATGTTGACCCGTTCTATGCGCTCAGGGTGCTCGTGCTCGCTAAAGCCTGCGCCATCTCCGGTGCCCTTCTGGCGGGAATCGGCATCGGCTTCGTCGTATACCTGCTCACAAGGACTGTGCCCGCGCTAGGCTCGGTCGGGTACTCGGTCGGCATGACTGTGGGGGCCGTTCTGCTGCTTGTCGCAGGGCTTGTCGCCGAGGGGATGTGCCGGATTCCGCCGCCGAGCGACGAGGATACCGACGACGCGGCGAAAGCCATGAGCTGACAAGAACTAGGACGCTATGACCACCCACCTCGAGACGCACGAAATCGAATGGCGGAGGGTCTCCCCCAGGCTCGCTGTTGCCGAGATCATCAGCGGAACAATCTTCTGGCTCATCGTGATCGCTGCGGCGATCGGATTGTGGGCGCTCACCGACTGGTCCTGGGGCTTATGGATTGCCGGCGGGGCCCTGGTCTTTCTTATCCTGGGCACCATCTTCACCATCCGCCAGGTGCGCGCCTACGGGTACCAGCTGCGCGAGGACGACCTAGTGGTGCGCAGGGGCATCATGTTCTTGCGTCTCGTCTCTGTGCCCTACGGCCGCATGCAGCTCGTCGACATTAACCGCGGACCCCTCATTCGCGCCCTCGGGCTCAGCGAGCTCAAATTCGTCACGGCGGCAGCATCCTCCGCCGTGGTGATCCCTGGCCTACCAGAGGCGGAGGCCGAGCAGTTGCGCGATCGCCTTGTGGAGCTTGCTGAGACCCGACGGGCGGGGCTGTGACCGACGAAGCCGCTGATGGCGCCGTGAGCGAATCGCTCGCGGCACCTGCCGTGGGTGCAGCCCGCCTCACCGATGGTGAGTGGCATCGGCTCCACCCGGCGTCCCCGCTGCTCAAGGGCGGCATCGCGCTGATCGCCATTCTCGGTGTCATCATCGCGAACCTGCGCGAGCGGCTCGTTGGCATCTTCGTTCCCGGCTTCACCGAGTCCGGCGACCCCGCCGACTATGAGCTCGACCCCGTCGACTACGTGCTTGACCACGGCTATGTGGGCTACATCCTGCTCGCCATCGCTGTCGTGGTTTTCGCCCTCATCGTGGGGTTCTATTTCTCCTGGCGCATGCACACGTTCCGCATCACCGACGAAGTCGTCGAGGTGCGCTCCGGCATCGTCTTTCGCACCAACCGCAAGGCCAGGCTCGACCGCATTCAGGGCATCAACATTGTGCGGCCGTTCTTTGCTCGGCTGTTCGGCGCCGCGCGGCTCGAAATCAACCAGGCGGGGCAAGACGCCAATGTGCAGCTGGCCTACCTGGGGTCGTCGGCGTCGGATGATCTGCGTCGCGAGATCCTGCGCCTCGCGTCGGGAACCCGCAAGGCCGAGGCTCAGAGGGTCGCGGAGGCATCGGGCAGTTTTATCGACCAGCGGCTAAGTGAGCTGCTCGCCCCCGAGTTGAGCCCCGACGAGGTTCTGGCAGAGTCGGTTGTTCGCATCCATCTGGGCCGACTCATCGGCTCAATCCTGCTGTCGGGCACGACCGTTGCGCTCGTCCTCGGCATTGCGGCCTGCATTGTGCTCATCACCACAACGGGCGAGTGGAGCATCCTCTTCGGCATGATCCCCGCCATGCTCGGTCTTGGCGGATACGTGGTGCAGAGGTTCGCGCGCAGCCTTCGGTACTCCATCGCGGGGACCCCAGACGGCGTTCGAGTCGGCTACGGCCTCCTTTCGACAACCAACGAGACCCTGCCGCCCGGGCGCATTCACTCCGTGCAGGTCAGCCAGCCGCTGCTGTGGCGGCCCGCGGGCTGGTGGGAGATCAAGGTCAACCGTGCAAGCCAGTCGTCGGCCAGCGGTGCGGCGGGGGAGGCAAACACCACGATCATGCCCATCGGCAACTCCGTCGATGTCATGAACGTGCTGCGCCTGCTGCTGCCCAACTTCACCGACGACGACGCCATCGCCCTCATCCACGCGGGCCTGGTGGCCAGGGGCGCCGCATCCGATGGGTATGTCACCTCACCCCGCCGCGCCGCCTGGCTGCGCTGGTTCTCGTGGCGGCGCAACGGCTTTGCCCAGCACCCGGACGGGTTCTTTCTGCGACGCGGAGCAGTGTGGCGCGAACTCGCGATCGTTCCGGGGCCGCGCGTGCAGAGCGTATCTCTTGAGCAGGGGCCGCTCGGACGGGTCACGAGGCTCGCTAGCGTTCACCTGCACACCGTGGCTGGCCCGATCAGCGCTCGGCTCGGGGCCCTCGACGAGACGGTGGCCGCGCAGTTCTTTACGGATGCCGCCGGCGCGCTCGTCGCTGCGGCTGCCCGCGACCACTCCCACCGCTGGGCGCGGGAGGAAGAATCAGCATGAATAACTCGCAGAGAGCCGGGCGCCTTGGCGTCGGCATCATCGGGGCTGGCAAGGTCGGCCCCGTTCTGGGCGCCGCGCTCGCCGGGGCCGGGCACGCCATCGTCGGCATCTCCGCCCTCTCACCGGAGAGCCGTGATCGCGCCGAGGTGATGCCCCCGGGCGCACCCATCCTCGATGTGCCTACGGTTGTGGAGCGCAGCGAACTCGTCATCCTGGCGGTGCCGGATTCCGAACTCGCTGATCTCGTCGCCGGCCTCGCCGCGACGGGGGCGTGGCAGCCGGGCCAGCTTGTCATGCACACGGCACCGGGCGTCGGCATCTCGGTGCTAACGCCCGCACTCCAGGCCGGGGCGATTCCGCTTGCCGTGCATCCCGCCCTTGCCTTCACGGGCACGAGTGTCGACCTCATTCGGTTGCGCGAGGCCTTCTGCGCGGTCACCGCTCCGGCACCCGTTCTGCCCATCGGGCAGGCGTTGGTCGTAGAGATGGGGGCAGAGCCTGTCGTGGTCGCCGAGGCAGACCGGGCCGCCTACGCAGAGGCGATTGCCACCGCAACCAGTTTTTCGACCGCGATTGTCTCGCAGGCGATGCGCCTGCTTGACGACATCGGCGTCGACTCCGCAGGGGCAGTGCTCGCTCCTCTCGTGCGGTCGGCTGTCGAGAACGCGCTCGCGCACCCCACCGACGACAGGGAGATCCACCCGTGACCACCGCTGACCGCCCCCTGGTCATCCACACCATTGCCGAGCTGCGGGAATTTGTGCGCTCCCGGCGTGAGCAGGGAGCATCCGTTGCCCTCGTTCCCACGATGGGCGCTCTGCACAACGGTCATCTGTCGCTCGTGGAGCGGGCTGCGGGCCTTGCCGACACCGTTGTGGTGTCGATCTTTGTGAATCCGCTGCAGTTCGGCGTCGGCGAAGACCTTGAACGGTACCCGCGCGCGCTTGATGCCGATGTCGAGGCTCTCGGCGGTCACGGCGCCGCCGTGGTCTTCGCGCCAAGCGTCGAAGAGATGTACCCGAACGGGCCGAGCCTCACCCGCGTTACCGCTGGCCCCGTTGGTTCGCTCTTCGAGGGCGCAACTCGCCCAGGGCACTTCGACGGCATGCTCACGGTCGTGGCCAAACTGTTCAACATCGTGCAGCCGGATGTCGCGGTGTTCGGTCAGAAAGACGCGCAGCAGGTGCGCCTGGTCAAGCAGATGGTGCTCGATCTGAACCTTCCGCTGCGCATCGAGGTAGCGCCGACCGTGCGCGAAGACGACGGCCTTGCGCTCTCGAGCCGCAACCGCTTTCTCACCTCGGACGAGTCGACGGTGGCTCTCGTGCTGTCGAAGGCGCTGCAGGCCGCGGCCGACAGTGCGCCGAAGGGGGCAGCGGCCGCCAGGGACGCCGCCCAAGCCGTCTTTGCCAACGAACCCGGCGCTGTGCTCGACTACTTCGAGATCGTGGGTGCCGACACCTTCCAGCCGGTCGCCGAGGGGGTTTCGGGCCCCGCCGTTGCGATCGTGGCGGCCAGCGTGGGGGCGACTCGGCTTATCGACAACCGGCCTATCGAGCTGGGCTAGCTGCCGCCGAGTGCGGCGAGCTTCTCTCGGCGCGCCCCAAAAACGGTCCCCGCGGCCATAGTTATGGGCGCCGGGAGCGGTTTCGGGGTGCGGCGAGCGCGGTAACGGGCCGCGGTAACGGGCCGCGGATGCGGATGCCGCGCTAGCTCGCGGCGAGCTTCTCGCGGATGCTCTGCATGTCGAGATCGCGAATCGTGGCGATCAGTCGCTGCAGTTCTGTGCGGGAGGGCACCCCCGGCCGCGAGTAGACCATGATCCCCTCGCGGTAGATAGCGACGGTGGGCACGGAGCGGATGCCGAACGCCCCGGCCAGTTCCTGCTCCGCCTCAGTGTTGATCGTGCCGAAAAAGACGTCGGGCTCCCGGTCGGATGCGGCCTCAAAGATGGGTGCGAACACGCGACACGGAGTGCACGAATTGTTCCAGAAGTCGAGCGCGACGATGTCGTTCTGTTCGATGACATCGGCAAAACTCGATGCGGTGAGGGGCACACTGGGCACCCGCCCACTCTATGCCTGGCGCCTTAGAGGCAACCCCGCAGGCGGTCTGGCCCCGGTCGCCTCAGGCCCCGCGTAAACTGGTGGTCTACCAAGGAGACGTTGCCCCGCATGACCGAATCTTCTGCCACGCAGACCAAGGCCACCGCCGAGCCCACCGAGGCGGAGCTGTCTGAGCAGACGCAGGTGCGTCTCGCCAAGCGGGAGCGTCTCATCGAGAGCGGCCACGAGGCATACCCCGTTTCGCTGCCCATCACGACCACCATCCCGGCCGTGCGCGCCCAGTTCCCCGACCTTGAGGCGGATGCTCAGACGGGCGTCAAGGTCGGCGTCGCTGGCCGCATCGTGCACCTGCGCAACACGGGCAAGCTCTGCTTCGCCTCGCTGCAGGCGGGTGACGGCTCTCGAGTCCAGGCCATGGTGTCGCTGGCATCGGTCGGCGAGGAATCCCTCGCGCTGTGGAAGGAACTCGTCGACCTGGGCGACCACCTCTTCGTCTCTGGCGAGGTCATCTCGAGCCGCCGCGGCGAGCTGAGCATCATGGTGGAGGAGTGGAAGGTCGCCGCAAAGACCCTCCGCCCCCTGCCCAACATGCACACCGAGCTCAACGAGGAGACGCGGGTTCGCCAGCGTTACCTCGACCTGATCGTGCGCGAGCAGGCTCGCAACACCGTCGTGGCCCGTGCCACCGCCGTCGCATCGCTGCGCGCAACATTCGCCGGGCATGACTACCTCGAGGTCGAGACGCCCATGCTGCAGACGATGCACGGCGGAGCATCCGCTCGCCCGTTCGTCACGCACAGCAATGCGTTCGACACCGAACTGTTCCTGCGCATCGCCCCCGAACTCTTTCTCAAGCGTGCCGTCGTCGGCGGTCTTGAGCGGGTCTTCGAAATCAACCGCAACTTTCGCAACGAGGGAGCCGACTCGACGCACAGCCCCGAGTTCGCAATGCTCGAGGCCTACCAGGCCTACGGCGACTACAACCAGATGGCCGACCTCACGCAGGAGCTCATCCAGAACGCCGCCCTCGCGGTAGCGGGAAGCCACGTCGTGACGTGGGCTGACGGCACCGAGTACGACCTGGGTGGCCAGTGGGATCGCGTGTCGATGTATGAGTCGCTCAGCGAAGCATCCGGCGTCGAGATCACACCGCAGACCTCCCTCGACGATCTGCTCGCACACGCGGCGAAGGTCGGCGTCGAGGTGCCGCACCCCACCCACGGCAAGCTCGTGGAGGAACTGTGGGAGCACTACGTCAAGGTCGGCCTCACGCGTCCCACCTTTGTGATGGACTTCCCCGTCGACACCTCCCCCCTGGTGCGCGACCACCGCACCAAGGCGGGCGTCGTGGAGAAGTGGGACCTCTACATTCGCGGGTTCGAGCTGGCGACCGGATACTCCGAGCTGGTCGACCCCGTGATTCAGCGTGAGCGTTTCGTGGAGCAGGCGACCCTTGCCGGTCGTGGCGACGTCGAGGCAATGCGCATGGACGAGGATTTCCTGCGTGCCCTCGAGCACGGGATGCCGCCGTCGGGCGGAATGGGAATGGGCATCGACCGCCTGCTGATGGCCATCACCGGTCTCGGCATTCGCGAAACCATTCTGTTTCCGCTGGTGAAGTAGCGCTCATGGCCGTTCCCGGAGGAAAGAAGATGCCACCGGCCCGAATCGGGTTGTTGGTTCTGGCGGGGGTCGTGGCGCTCTACTTTCTCGTGACCGTCGTCTCCGGTCTGTTCCGCTAGCAGGAGCGGCGGGGCCAGGCTCTCAGGCTGGACGCGTAGACTTGCGGCGTGCTGGAAAACTTCTGGGCTAACGCCGTCTTCTCGGTCACGCCGACCATCCTGATCGGCCTCATCTTCTGGATGGTCATGCGATCGATCCTTCGTGCCGACCGCACGGAGCGCAAGGTTTATGCGCAGATCGAGGCGGAGGAGCGCGCCAAGCTCGGACAGCCGACCCCCGAGACCCCCGCGCCGTAACCGCCGGCACGCGAGCGCATCGCCGCATCGAGACCCCAGGAGTTGCCGTGCCTTCGATCACCCGCGGTGCGCTGCATGCCAGCGCGATTGTCGCCGTCCTTCTGCTGGCACCCGTGCTCACCGCGTGTGGAACGCCCCTTGAGGGCATTGTCAGCGAAAGCGTCGAGGGCGCGGTCGAAGACGCGACGGGAACCAAGGTCGAGTCGGGTGGCGAGATTCCGGCAGACTTTCCCGCCGAGGTGCCGCTGATCGACGGCGAGGTCACCTACGGCGGAAGCCTTGAGGTTAACGAAACCCAGAACTGGACCGTGACCATCACGACCGCGGAACCGGTTGCGGATGCCTTCGCCAGCATCCGAACGCAGCTCACCGATGCGGGCTTCACGCAGAGCGTGATCAATGAGACCGCCGACAGTGCGAATGGCG
>NZ_JBACFR010000091.1:0-3268 GCF_056262345.1 Homoserinimonas sp. | reverse complement strand
ACCCTCACTACCCAGCGGCAGAACGACGAGATGCGCCTGCTCTCCCAGGCGAGCCTCGACCAGAACGAAGAGACTCGAAAGCTTACGGAGCACTCCCTCGCCCAGAGCGAGGAAGTCAAGAAGATCTCGTCGTGGGCGGCCATTCTCTTTGCGCCCACGCTCATCGGCACCATTTATGGGATGAACTTCACATACATGCCGGAACTCGATTGGCTGTGGGGCTACCCGCTCGCCGTCGCGGGAATGGTAGCGATGGGCGCCGCTCTCTATGTGATCTTCAAGCGGCGCCACTGGCTATAGGCCCAGCCGACCCCACCCGCATCCGCGTCATCCTGGCGCTGCGCGGCGGCGAGCTGTCGGTGACCGAGCCAGTGCGAACGCTGCGCACCCTGCCGAAACGGAGGTAACCGTCACACAATAGGACGGGCTGACGAGGAGGATTCAATGGGAACGCTTCAATACGACGGCGTATTAGTAGAGTTCGATGACCGCTTGCTGGCACACCTTCAGATCGTGATCGTGCAAAAGATTCGACGAGGCGAGAGCTTTCTCATGTCGTGGCGCGACTCGCTGGAGACAGGGAGCGGGCACAGCGCGATCTGGATTCACCCCAGTCAGAACCTATTCTTCAAGTTCGCGGGCAGCCGTAACCCCACGATCAACCAGGAATGGCTCGAGCAGCTCTTGCTCTCGGCGAATAGCTCGCGTGGGCTCCTGGTGATGCGCGAAGGCAGCGCAGAGAATCCTCCGACCGGAGATGACATCGCCACCGCGACCACGATGCGCCGCGGCACCAGCCAGCCGCACGCCAAGGCCGATCCTCTGGCGTAGTCGACCATCAACGCGCCGCTTATCCTTCGGTGAACCGCTGGAACTCCACGACGTCCTCCTCACTGAGAGGCTCACCTTGCTCCGCCTGGAGGAGAGCGAGCGCCCGACTGTTCATGTACCCCACCACATCAGAGTTCTCTGGCTCTTTAAAGACTTCGTCAGCCGTCTCGGTCATGAGCGATGCGCCGTCGTTCAGCACGAGCGTGGCCTCTACAGCATGGCCGTCTGGCCCGATGGCGTTGAGAGTGACCGTGTCTGCACGCCCACGATCGGCCAGAAGCGCCGCGTAGTTCGTTAGCGCATCAGCAGCGTCATCGCCGATGAATAGCGACTTGTCTCCAAAGCTCAGGTGTTTCACAACGTGCCTCCTTCTGGGCGCTAGCCGGGCTTTTCGCAGCCAAGCCATTCCAACCATCCTGCTCTCGCGCTGCCGAAATACCAGGGGCTTGACTCAGCGGTGCACCAGATACTGGGGCGCTCGTCCCTACTCGGTGGGCTTGCGTCTAGCGCTCCTCCCACCCTCCCCAAGTTCCCGTTCGAGGTCGCTCTTCCGCGCCCAGGTCACGGTCATGCGACGGATTAGCACCGACTTCCCCAACGAGGGGATCTCGCTGAAGTCGATCAATGAGTACGTGGGTGGCGTCACTCCACCGTGGCCAGCGCGAAGACCGAGGTACCCACCCAGCGGGGAACGTCACGGCGCACATCCGCCGGCGCCACCAGCGTGAGGTCGCCGACGGCGAGCGCCGCCTCCCAGGAGACGTCGCCACGCCAGACGCGCACCAGGGTGCGCAACTTGCCCACCAGCGTGGCAACCACGTCATATCCGGGATCGAAGTCGCAGATCTCGAAGTGGTCTTCGGAGGCGACGATCCACCAGTGCGACGCGACGCCGCTCGCATCGAAGAGGCGCACCTCGAGAGTCGTGCGCTGCCGCGGCCACTCACTGATCGGCATGGTGCGTTGCATGTCCCAGAAGAGCAGGTGCGGGTCGAGATCCTGATCGCCGAGTTCGCCGATCCAGCGCATCCCCCAGGCGCTCAGGGACTCGACGAGCGGTCGCAACTCCTCGCCCGCCTTGGTCAGCGAGTACGAGGTGCGGCTCGCCTGGACTTCGCGCCGCACGACCCCGACCCTCTCGAGGCTGCGCAGACGCTTGGAGAGCAACGCAGGCGACATCCGCGGCACCCCGCGCCTCAGGTCGTTGTAGTGCCGACTGCCAAGGAGCATCTCTCTCACGATGAGAATGGTCCAGCGCTCGTCGAGCACCTCCATGGCCTTCGCAACCGGGCAGAACTGTCCGTATGACGTCATGCCGTCTCCCGTCCACCACAGGTCTACGCCCTGAGCCGCTCGATGGCCAGTACAGATTCTGTATCGCGACCGCTACAGACCGCGCACTGGATCGGGCTCACCGCGCGGAGCATCGTTACGGCTAACGAAGCGGCCCGAACTACGGGCCGCGCGAGAGAAGGAGAAGGCCATGAGCATCACCGACACCAGTGCGCCGGACGAAGCCGACCGTGCACTGAAAAGCCGACACCGCGCCATGTGGGCGCTCGGCGACTACGCCACGGTCGTCGACCGGATCGTGCATCCGCTCGGCCCTGAACTCGTGAAACTGGCGAGGGTCGGCGCCCACGATACGGTGCTCGACGTGGCGGCGGGCACGGGGAGCGCCGCGATACCCGCCGCTCGCCTCGGCGCGAGGGTGACCGCCTCCGACCTCACCCCGGAACTGCTGGCGGTCGGAAGGGAACGGGCGGGCGCCCTGCCGATCGACTGGGTCGAAGCCGATGCCGAGAGGCTTCCGTTTGCGACAGCATCTTTCGATGTTGTGCTGTCGTCGATCGGCGTGATGTTCGCCCCGCATCATCGCGTTGCGGCCGATGAACTGCGTCGCGTCTGCCACGCCGGCGGCATGATCGGACTCTCGAGCTGGACTCCCGAAGGCTTTATCGGTCAGCTCTTCGCCACCATGAAGCCCTTCGCCCCCGCCCCGCCTCCCGGAGCGGAGCCCCCGCCGGCGTGGGGGTCGCCAGCCCACCTCGACGACCTCTTCGGGGGCAGGGTCGAGACCCTGCTGCAGGAGCGGCGGATGCTCGAGGTCACAGCATTTGAGGGACCCGAAGACTTCCGCCACTTCTTTCGCGAGAACTACGGCCCGACCATCGCCGTGTACCGCTCGCTCCAAGGCGATGTGGGAGCGATGGAGGCGTTGGACGAGGCGCTTGACGGCCTCGCCCGCGATCACACTGACGGCACGGGACGCATGCAGTGGGAGTACCTCGTGACGGTCACGCGCAATGCGGAGGCCACCACGGGGCACCACTCCCCCGGCAGTACGGGGATTACTCCCGTGGGCTGATGCCTCCCGCGGCCGCCCCTCGTAGCGTCGAGGCACATCCCCTTCGGCGAACGGACCAGCCATGACCGC
>NZ_JBACFR010000090.1:0-12118 GCF_056262345.1 Homoserinimonas sp. | reverse complement strand
GCCCGTCTGATCTGAGAGGCACACACATGTCAACTGTTCTCGTCTCCATTGAACTCACCCCGACCGGCCAGGTGCGCCCAGGACTTTCGGATGTCGTCGCTCACGCCCAAACGCTCGGCACGCCCATCGGCGTTGTTGCCGATGCGCCCGGCGCCTCGGCGGCAACCGCGCAGCAGGTTGGCGCCCTTGGGCTTGCACAAGTTCTGATCGCCGAAACGGCCGAAGCGGGCGTGCAGGAAGCCGAACCCCAGGTGCGGGCGATTGCCGCAGCCGCCGCGCTCCACAGCCCTGCCGCAATTCTTGTTGCCAACACCGTTCGCGGCCGCACCGTCGCCGCGCGCGCAGCCGTGCGGTTGGGGGCGGGCATCCTGGTCGACGCGGTCGCCGTTCGCGAGGGGGCTGAGGGCGTCATCGCAACACATTCGATTTTTGGCGGCGCCTATTCCACGGAGTCGGCCGTTTCGGGCCGACCGGCCGTGGTCACGATTCGTGAAGGCTCCGCCGAGACAAAGCCTGCTGCTGTCGAGGCAACGGCCACGGCGCTTGAACTCGACGACACCGCGGCGCCTGCCGCCGCGATTGTTGAGGCCCGCGAGGAGGTGCGGCGGTCGGACCGGCCCGATCTGCGCACGGCGAGCAAGGTGGTCTCGGGCGGCCGAGCACTGGGCTCGGCCGAGGGCTTCGAGCTCGTCGGTCAGCTCGCGGATGCCCTGGGGGCCGCGGTGGGAGCATCCCGAGCCGCAGTCGATGCTGGCTATGTGCCGCAGTCGAGCCAGGTCGGTCAGACCGGGGTCACCGTGTCGCCCGAGCTCTATGTCGCTCTGGGAATCTCGGGCGCCATTCAGCACCGGGCGGGAATGCAGACGGCAAAAACCATCGTCGCCATCAATAAAGACGAAGATGCCCCCATCTTCGACGTCGCCGACTTCGGGGTAGTTGGCGACATCTTCACGGTGGTGCCCGCCCTGATCGCCGAGATCGAGTCGCGCCGCTAGCGGCGAACCACCTCGAGGAGACGGCGATGACTTCACTGCAGCAGTCCCAGCGATCGCGATGGCAGGTGATGCTGTGGGCGGTGCCCTCTGCCATCGTCGGCGTTGCGGCGATCATTTTTATCGCGCGATGGATGCGCGAGATCCCCGCGATCGCGGAGTTCGTTGAACAGTATCCGGGCGAGACTCATCTCCCGGATTCCGCGCCCGTCGGGCTGCCGGCCTGGCTGGGCTGGCAGCACTTCTTCAACGCATTTTTCATGGTGCTCATCATTCGCACGGGATGGCTCGTGCGCACCACGCAGCGCCCTGCGGCGCACTGGACCCGCAACAACTCTGGGCTGCTGCGCACGAAGGGTGCCCCCAAACGCATCAGCCTCGATCTGTGGCTGCACCAGAGCCTCGATGCGCTGTGGGTTCTCAACGGGGTGATCTTCATCGTCCTGCTGTTTGTCACGGGTCAGTGGATGCGCATCGTGCCCACGAGCTGGGAGGTCATCCCGAATGCGCTGTCGGCTGCGCTGCAGTATGCGTCGATGAACTGGCCGGTGGAGAACGGCTGGGTGAATTACAACAGCCTGCAGGTGCTCGCCTACTTCACGACCGTGTTCATCGCGGCCCCTCTCGCGATTGCGACGGGCCTGCGCATGTCGGCGGTCTGGCCGGCCAAGGCAACCAAGCTCAACGCGGTCTACCCCGTCGAGCTCGCCCGGGCCATTCACTTTCCCGTGATGCTCTACTTCGTTCTGTTCATCGTCACCCACGTTGCGCTCGTATTTGCTACGGGAGCCCTGCGCAATCTCAACCACATGTACGCAGGCCGGGACGAGATTTCGTGGGTAGGGTTCTGGGTCTTCGTGGGCTCAGTGGTGGTGATGATCGCAGCCTGGGTTGCCGCACGCCCGGTGATTCTGCGGCCGATCGCGTCGCTCACCGGAAAGGTTTCGCGCTAGGACCGTGCGCCAGCCGTACGTACATAGGCCATCCGCAAGTCAATCGAAGGGAACAGCATGAAGGTCGAAGGAATCACCGCCGTCGTCACGGGGGCCGCATCGGGCCTCGGCGCGGCAACAGCCAAGGAGCTTGCCGCCCGCGGAGCCTCGGTGCTCGGCCTCGACCTGCCCTCGCAGATCGCCAAGGCCGAGGCCGTAGATGGCGTTCGCTACGCGGCGGGCGACGTCACGAGCGAAGCGGATGTCACCGCGGCACTGGAAACGATCGAAACCGGTCGCCCCCTGCGGCTTGTGGTCAACTGTGCGGGAATCGCCCCGGCCCGCCGCGTGCTCTCGTCGAAGGGGGTTCACGAGCTCGACCTCTTTCGCAAGACGATCGAAGTCAATCTGCTCGGCACATTCAATGTTCTTCGCCTGGCGTCGGAGGTCATCGCGGCGCAGTCCGCCGACGAAAACGGCCAGCGCGGCGTGATCATCAACACCGCATCCGTCGCAGCGTTCGAGGGCCAGATCGGCCAGATCGCCTACTCTGCCTCCAAAGGTGGCGTCGTGGGCATGACCGTTCCCGCCGCTCGCGATCTGGCCCGCTCGGGCATCCGGGTGAACACGATCGCCCCCGGCATCGTCGACACCCCCATGCTTGCTTCGCTCGGCCCGGAGGTTGGGGCGTCTCTCGCCGCCGGCATTCCGTTTCCCCAGCGACTGGCACGCCCGAGCGAATACGCACAGCTCGTGCTGATGCTCGTCGAACACGACTACATCAACGGCGAGGTCGTTCGCATGGACGGCGCGCTGCGGATGGCTCCGCAGTAAGCCCCCCACCTCCCAACGCTGAAAGGCAGGTCGACGATGACCACACCAACCGTGCTTGTTGCTGGCGCACGAACCCCCGTCGGAAAACTTCTGGGCTCACTTTCGGGCTTTGCGGCCACAGAGCTTGGCGGTTTTGCCATTGCCGGCGCCCTGGAGCGCGCGGGAGTGAATGGAGCGCAGGTCGATGCCGTCGTTATGGGCCAGGTACTTACGGCGGGGGCGGGGCAGATGCCCGCCCGGCAGGCGGCCGTTCTCGGTGGGGTGCCGATGCATGTGCCGGCGCTGACCATAAACAAGGTGTGTCTCTCGGGGATCCAGGCGATCATTCTGGCCGACCAGTACATCCGCTCCGGTCTGCACACCACGGTCGTCGCCGGGGGGCAGGAGTCGATGAGCAGGGCACCGCACCTGCAGAATGCCCGGGTCGGTCACAAATACGGCCAGGTGACGATGGCCGACCATATGGAGATCGACGGGCTCTTCGATGCATTCACGAAGCAATCGATGGGGTTGCTCACGGAGCAGCAGAACGATTCCGACCCGCTCACGCGCGGAGCCCAGGATGACTTCGCCGCCAGGTCGCACCGCAGGGCGGCGTCGGCGCATGACGCCGGAGTTTTTGCGGAAGAGATCGTGCCGGTAACCGTGTCGCGGCGCGGCGGCGACGAGGTCGTGGAGCGGGACGAATCGGTGCGAGCCGACACCACGCCAGAGACGCTCTCTCGGCTGCGCCCCGCATTCCGCCCCGACGGCACGGTGACCGCGGGCAACTCGTCGCCCATCTCCGACGGTGCGTGCGCCGTCGTGCTTATGAACAGGGACGAAGCCGAACGGCTCGGGCTCGACTGGATCGCCGAAATTGGGGCGCCCGGAATGGTGGCCGGGCCAGACTCGACCCTGCAGCATCAACCGGCCAACGCCATCCTCGACGCCTGCCGCCGCGAGGGAATTGCCCCCGCCGACCTCGACCTGGTCGAAATCAATGAGGCTTTCGCTGCCGTTGGCATCGCCTCCGTCGCTGCCCTGGGCATCGACCCGGAGCGGGTCAACGTGAATGGCGGGGCAATCGCTATCGGGCATCCGATCGGCATGTCCGGCGCCCGCATCGTGCTGCACCTGGCGCTCGAACTCCAGCGGAGGGGCGGGGGCATCGGCGCCGCAGCACTCTGCGGTGGCGGTGGCCAGGGTGACGCACTCATCATTCGTGTTCCGCGCAGAAATGGAGACTCCCAGTGACAGAGCCCGAATCAGAGGTCGTTCTCGAACGCCTCGGCCACGTTCTGATCATTCGCATCAACCGGCCGAAGGCACGCAACGCGATCAACGCCGCGACCGCCGGGGCGCTCGGAGAGGCACTCGAACTTCTGCAGAGTGACCGCGAGCTGCGTGTAGGAATTCTCACGGGAACGGGCGCAGCATTTTGCGCGGGGCAGGATCTCAAAGCGTTCGCCGCAGGAGAATCGGTGATCCCCGCAGAACACCCCGAATGGGGTTTTGCCGGATGGGTCAGCCACTTCTGTTCTAAGCCGCTGATTGCCGCCGTTAACGGGCACGCGTTTGGCGGGGGCCTTGAGCTGGCCCTCGCCTGCGACCTCATCGTCGCTGCCGACGATGCCCTGCTGGGGTTGCCCGAAGTCACGATCGGCCTCTTCGCCGCGGGCGGCGGGGTGCCGCGCATCGCGCAACAACTGCCGGAGAAGATCGGGATGCGCATGGTGCTCACGGGGCAACCCATCACCGCGGCCGAAGGCCTGCGGTGGGGGCTCATCAACGAGAGCGTTGCCGCTGCCGACGTGCTCGACACGGCGATGGCGCTCGCGGAGGCAATCGCCGCCAACGCACCCCTCGCCGTACAGGCGAGCAAGCGCATCGTGGCCGAGGCTGCGCACTCGACAACGTGGCAGCCCGGGGCCTGGGAGCTCGTGGCCGAGGAGCTTTCCCGCGTATTCACATCGCAGGATGCCGCAGAAGGCAGCATGTCGTTCATCGAAAAACGCACACCGGTGTGGAGCGCAACATGAGCGCGGGCGAGCGGGGTGCCGCGGTGCAGCTCGAGCTTGAGGGTTCCATTCTCACGGTGACCCTCAACCGACCGGAGTCGGGCAATGCGGTTGACCTGCGAGTCGCGCGAGCACTGCGCGCCGCGGTGGAGGAGGCCGAAGATTCGGGTGCCGCAGTTATGGTGATCGCCGCGCGCGGTTCGGTCTTCTGCGCGGGCGGAGATGTCGCGTCGATGGCGACAGCGGATGATCCCGGAGCGTATCTGCAGGAGCTCGCGGGAGCGATGCACGAGGCGTTAGAGGCGATGAGTCGATCGCGCGTGTTTGTGATCGCAGCGATCGACGGCGCGGCAGCGGGCGGCGGTCTCGGGCTCGCTCTCACCGCCGCCTACATTGTCGCCACCCCCAGGGCGTCGTTTCTCACCGCATATGCCGGCGTTGGTCTCACCCCCGACAGTGGCGTCTCGTCCCTTCTGGTGCGATCCCTTGGCCTGCACAGGGCGCTGGCGCTCGCTGCGACGGGCCGCCCATTTTCGGCGGAGCAGGCCGCAGAGTGGGGAATCGTTTCGGAGATTGTGCCGCCAGAGGCGCTGCACGCGACCGTTGCCGAACGCGCCCGTTCTCTCGTCACGGCCGCTGGTCCTGCCCTGGGGGAGACCAAAAGGCTCATCCGTTCGGCATCCGAGACCACATACTCTGCCCAGCTCAGCGACGAACAGCGCACCATCTCGGCTGCCGCTGCAACCCCGCATGCGCAGAGTCGCATCCGCGCCTTTGTCGAACGTTCCGCCCGGAAGGCCGCGAAGAGATGAGCTTCACGGATGGATCCCTCGCCGGGGTGACGATCGTCATGTCAGGCGGTAGCCGCGGAATAGGTCGAGCGATCGCGGTGCGCGCCGCTCGCGACGGCGCCAACATTGTGATGCTCGCCAAGACCGCCACCGAGACGGCCTCGTTGACCGGCACGATCTTTGATGCGGCCCGCGAGATAGAGGATTCGGGCGGGCGGGCCCTCGCCGTGGTCGGCGATGTCCGCAGGGATGAGAGCATCGCCGAGGCGGTGGATGCCGCGGTCTCCACCTTCGGCGGCATCGACGTGTGCATCAACAATGCGAGCGCACTCAAGCCGTTCGGCACCCTCGACCTCACGCCATCGCAGTTCGACCTCATGCACGACATCAACTCGCGGGGCACCTTCATGCTGACGCGGGCCTGCCTGCCACACCTGCTGCAGTCAGAGCGCGCTCATGTGCTCACCCTGAGCCCTCCGCTCAATCTTGAGTCGCAGCGCTGGTTGGGGGAATTCCCCGGCTACCTCATGTCTAAATACGGAATGAGCCTCGCGACGCTCGCCTTCGCCGCGGAGTTTGCCGATCGGGGGGTCGCCGTCAATTCGCTCTGGCCCCGCACCACAATTGCCACGGATGCCGTCGGCAATCTGCTGGGCGGTGACGAGGTCATCCAGCGCTCTCGGTTCCCGGCGATCATGGCGGATGCTGCCCACGCCATCATCTCCGCCCCGGTGGGCAAACGCACGGGTCAGTTGCTCATCGATGACGATGTTCTGCGAGACGAAGGCATCACCGACTTCACGCACTACTCCGTCGGGGGACTCGGCGCGACACTAGAGAAGGACTTCTTTCTCGACTGATCGGCGGCAGAGCACCGCCACGGCACAACCTATATAAGGAGCACCATGCACAGCGCAGTCATCGTCGACGCAATCCGCACCGCATCCGGCAAAGGAAAAATGGGCGGGGCTCTCTCGGGCACCCATCCCGCCGATCTGCTCGCCCAGGTGCTCTCCGCCCTGCTGGAGCGTAACGGACTTGACTCCCGGCAGATCGACGATGTGCTCATCGGATGCGTGAGCCAGGTCGGCGACCAGAGTTCCAACATCGGGCGGGCGGCCCTGCTCTCGGCGGGGTTCGACGCGAGCGTGCCCTCCGCCACGATCGACCGCCAGTGCGGGTCAAGCCAGCAGGCGGCGACGTTCGCGGCGCAGGGGGTGATGGCGGGCGCATACGACATCGTCATCGCCGGTGGCGTGGAATCGATGAGCCGGGTTCCGCTCGGAGCGGCCTCGGCTGGCGGCCATCCCTACGGTCAGAAGATGCGGGAGCGCTACCCCGAGGGGTTGGTGAATCAGGGCGTTTCGGCGGAGCTGATCGCCACCAAGTGGGGCTTCTCTCGGCGGCAGCTCGATGAGTACGCGGCCGAGTCCCACAGAAGGGCCGCAGAAGCCATGGACAGCGGTGCCTTCGCCGGTGAAATCCTGCCGGTTACCGTCACGGCCGAAGACGGGTCTTCTGCGCTGTTCGACCGCGACGAGACGGTGCGAGCTACGACGACGGCCGATGGCCTCGCTGGCCTGCAGCCCGCGTTCCGCACCGACGCGATGGCGGAGCGCTTTCCCGACCTGGGTTGGTCGATCACTCCCGGCAACTCGTCGCCGCTCACCGATGGGGCATCCGGCGCTCTCATCATGAGCGAGTCGATGGCGGCACAGCTGGGGCTCACTCCGCGAGCCCGATTCCACAGCTTCTCGGTCGTCGGCGATGACCCGCTCTATATGCTCACCGGTCCGATCCCTGCGACGCACCGCATCCTGGAGCGCTCGGGGCTCTCGTTCGACGATCTCGATGCGTATGAGGTCAACGAGGCCTTCGCGTCGGTGCCGCTCGCGTGGGCAGCCGAGTTCGGGGCAGACCCTGCCAAGCTCAACCCCCGCGGCGGGGCTATCGCGCTGGGCCATCCCCTGGGGGCATCGGGCACCAAGCTGCTCACGACGATGCTCGGCTACCTCGAGGCAACCGGCGGTCGTTATGGGCTGCAGACGATGTGCGAGGGCGGCGGCATGGCCAACGCCACCATCATCGAGCGACTCTGAGATTGCTCAGCAGCGCGCGGCGGGCTTCGGATGTTCCTGGCCCGCTGCGCTAGCTATCGAGCGCTGAGAACAGCGCGGCGACGCGATTCTTATCGGTCTTGCCCGTCGGGTTCGTGGGCAGTTCGTCGACAACGATGAGATGTTCGGGCTGCTTATAGCGGGAGAGCCCCGCACCCGTGACGACAGCCCCAATCTCGGCAATCGTGAGGTCGGTGCGTGTGGAGACCACCGCAACGCCGATCTGCTCGCCCAACCTGTCATCGGCGACGGCGACGACGGCAGCCTGGCCGATATCGGGGTGCCGCAGCACGGCATCCTCGATCTCGCGGGCGCTGAACTTTTCGCCGCCGCGGTTGATGATCTCCTTGAGCCGACCCGTGATGCGCACGAAGCCGTCGTCACCGAGAGCGCCGAGGTCGCCCGTGCGGAACCACCCGTCGTCGGTGAACGCCTTCTCGTTGTGCTCCGGCCGCACGTAGCCCAGCATCATCTCGGGGCCGCGCAGCTGGAGTTCGCCGGCCGCGCCGTGGGGCAGCACACTGCCGTTGTCGTCCACCGTGCGAATCTCAATGCCGGGGGCGAGCCTGCCATCCGTCGTTGACCGGTGCTCAAGCGTGTCGAGTTCGTTGGAGAGGGTCGAGGTCGGAAGCTCCGTCATGCCCCAGGCCCGGTAGGCGGAAACACCGAACTCGCCAATGCCCGTCACGAGCTCCGGGGTCACGGCGGCGCCGCCGCAGCAGTACTGGCGCAGGGAGGAGCTATCGCGCCCGCTCGCTCGGTAGGCGGCGAGAAGCTCCCGCAGAAACGGCGCCGCTCCCGCCATATATGTGGCGCGGGTGCGTTCGATCAGTTCCACTCCCTCTGCGGCATCCCATCGGTCCATGAGAACGGCGCTGGCGCCGACGCGGGCCGGAATGAGAAACCCCTGCAACAGGCCGGTGATGTGCGTCATGGGGGAGGCCATGACCATGCTGTCGCGAAAGGTGAGGCCCCACTCGGAGATGGTCGAACGAAGCTCGTGGTGCAGCGCGGCGGGGGAGTGCAACACGGCTTTGGCGGCGGATTCTGTGCCCGAGGTGAAGAGAACAAGGCACGGGTCGAGAGGATGGCTGGGCTCGACTCCGGTGGGCACGGCTCCTGGCCCAGCAGCACCGGCGGCGGTCCATCCGACCGACGCCCCGCCGAGCAGCAGGCGAGAGACCGGGGAGAGCCCCGTTTCACGGATGGCCTGGTCGAGTTCATCTGGCAGCGTTCGCCCGCGAAACCTTGCCGCGGCCACGATGGCTCGCGGCCGGATCTGATCGAGGATATTGGTCATCTCGCTCACGCCGGAGAGCGGGACGATAGGGCTGCTCACGGCGCCGATGCGCCAGATCGCAGAGGCAACGGCGATGGCCTCCGGCCCCGTTGGCAGCATCCAGCAGACGGCGTCGCCGTGTCGCACGCCAGCCTCGATCAGGGTGCGGGCGATGGCCGACGACCTGGTCTGCAGTTCGCCAAAGGTCGATTCGGAATCGGCAGTTGTCACGGCGATGCGGTCGGGCCACGCGAGAGCGCTGCGCTCGAGGAGGTCGCCGATGGTCTCGTCGGTCCACGCCCCGCTCGACCTCCAGCGCTGTCGCAGGCTTTCGCCCACCGGCGTGCTTGCGAGGCTCGGCCAGCGGTTGGTTACTGCTCCCATCGAGGTTCTCTCTTCTCCCCGAAGGCGGCAGGTCCCTCCTTCGAGTCAGGGTGGGCCCAGTGCCGCTGCACGAGCTCCCAACCGAGGTCACGGTAGACGCGAACGGAGTCGGCGGTGAAGGCGCGGATGACGCGGCGAGTGTGTCGGATGGCAGCGGGTGAGCCCGTGCAAATCTTGGCTGCGAGGTCGAGTGCGTGATCAACGAGGGCTTCGGCGGTGAGTACCTCGGAGACGAGCCCGCTCTCGAGCGCCGTTGCCGCATCGACAACTTCGTGGCGACCGAGAAGTGCCATGCGCACGGCGCGATCGCGGCGCATGAGGGTCATGAGTTCGACAGGCTCGATGCCGCTGACCTGGCCGACGCTCACATGGGGGTCGAGAAAGGTCGCGCTCTCTGCAGCGATGATGATGTCGGCGTCGGCGACGAAGTGCAGACCGCCGCCGGCGCACGTTCCGTTGACGGCCACGATCACCGGCACATCGACCACGTTCCCGGGCAGGAACGACAGTTCGTCATCCGCGTCTTTTCCGACCTCGGTCCGGTTGGCCGAGAGCAGGCTCATGTCGGCTCCGGCGCAGAAGTGGCGGCCAGAGCCCGTGAGAACGATGCACTGGATGCTGTTGTCGGCGGCAATGGTGCGCCAGAGTTCGCCGAGGTCACGGATCAGCACGGCGTCGAGGGCGTTTGCGCTGCGGGGGCGGTTGAGGGTCACGAGGGCGATGCGATCGCGAATCTCGACGTCGACGACGTCGCTCTCGAAGTATCGATTGCCAAGTGTCATGTCACTCCTCGTTGAGATGCCCAGATAATGCAATAGCTTATATGCTTATTATGTTTACACAATCGAGGGGTTGAGATGAATAGATCGATTCTTGTCGTGTATACCAAACCGGTCGAGGGCCGCGAGCAGGATTTCAATGACTGGTACTCGGAGGTTCACCTGCCGGAGGTCGTTGAGCTTGACGGGTTTGTCGCCGCTAGGCGCTATCGCTTCGTGCCAGAGGGCAACGGGGGGGAGGTGTCTGCGCTTCCCTATCTCGCGCTCTACGAGATAGAACCAGGGCGGCTGAATGACGCCAGAGCGGCGCTCGCCGCAGCGCTGAAGTCATCGCACTACGCGATAAAAGAGGGGCGGACGCCCGAGCTCATGCCCAGTGACTCGCTTCATGCGGAACGCAGTGTTGCGTGGTTCGAGGAGATCGCCTCGACCTGATTCGACCGTCGCGGAGTGCTCGGGAATGTGATTAGCCTGTGACCTTCCGCGCCTCGACTTTAAGTCAAAATACTTGTATAGATAGCAATATAAGATTCTCGGCCCGAGCGCCCGTTACCCCAATCGGCTCTCATCCGACCATCAGCGAGAGGCAACGACGCCTTGGCTGCCGTCAGTGACGACAGTGGACACGGTGAACCGGCCTCCCCCTACGAGAGGGAACTTCATGCGAATCACTTCACACAGCACGGCGCGACGGCTCCTCGTGACCACGACCGCACTTCTCGCTGCCGGGGCGCTCGTTGCCTGCTCCGGCGGCGCAGCCGAGCCCGGCGAGGCAAGCGGTGAGGCCTGGCTCGACGAGCTTGAGCCTCGCGTGCTCAAACTCGCCGACTTCTCCGGTGACCAGACCGCCAACTTTGGTGCGGCGATGGTCAAGTGGCAGGACGCGATCACCGAGCGCACCGACGGCAAGATTACGTTCGAGAACTACTGGTCGGCGTCGCTCCTCGGAGCCACCGATTCCCTCCAGGGTGTGGGGGACGGAGTCGCCGACATTGGCCTGATCATCCCCTCCTACTACCCGCAGGAGCTGCCCGTTGGCTCGTGGATTTCGGGGCTCGGCAACGCGCTCAGCGGATCGACGGTGCACGACGTTGCCGCCGGCGGCGCAGCATCCTACGAAAACTCCACGACCTTCGAGCCCCTCGTCGAGGAGTATGCATCGCACAATGTGACGGTGTTGCAGGCCACGTCGTCGCCGGCATACAACCTTCTGTGCACCAAGCCCATCGAGTCCGAGGCCCAGGCCGAGGGCATGCGGGCGCGATCGAGCGGCCCGGCCTGGACGGGAACCCTCGAAGCGCTGGGGATGCTGCCCGTTTCGCTGGCCTTCAACGAGGCGTATGAAGGCCTTCAGCGCGGCGTCATCGACTGCATGGTCATCAACCCCAACCAGCTCGTGAGTGGACTCCAGCTCAAGGACATCGTCACGGAGTACGTGCCCGTAACGTTCGCGCAACTGCAGGCCTCTACCTGGGTTATGAACCTCGACGTCTGGGAGAGTTTTCCCGTCGAACTCCAGCAGATCGTGCACGAAGAATCGGCAAACGCTGCACTCAACATCTGGGAGGGTTACCTCGACATCGAGGCTGGAGCCGGTGAGCTCATCGCCGCTGGCGACGTGATCCGCACCAGCGACGTGAGCAAGCTCGAGCCCATCGCTCAGAAGCAGCGCGATGCCGCACTGGCCGCGCTTGCGTCGAGTGCTCCCGCGAGTGTCACCGACCCGAAGGGCGCGATCAAGGACTACCTCGACCGCATCGACTACTGGACCTCGGTGCTTGAGGACGAGGGCTACGAGGTTGCCGAGCGCACCCCTGAGGCCATCCTTGAGGCCTTCGCCGGGCTTGGCGATGTGGAGCTCTCCGGCTTCTTCGAGACGTTCTCGTCGGAGTTCGTCGCCTCGACGATGCCTAAGTAGAACCACCGGCACGTCAAAAAGAACCCAACTCGAGGCGGGGCGCGCGGCCCCCCCCCGGCGGCGCGCGCCCCGCCCACCCCCCCCCCGCCCCG
>NZ_JBACFR010000089.1:0-3116 GCF_056262345.1 Homoserinimonas sp. | reverse complement strand
TTCGTGGCTATTCAGGTTCGCAAGCTGATACGGCTGGTGGTCGATCAGAACGAGGACCGAGTCCTGCGGACGAAGAAGCGACTTGAGGCCGTTGCGGCGGGCCGGCGTGTCCTTGGCGAGCATAGAAGAAACCTTCTGTCGAAAGAGAGTGTCAGACATCCTGGCAAAGTGTCCGCAGATAATGTCATGGCGGCTTGCTGGGCGGTACCGGCACTCTTCGACAAACTGTGTCGCACAATCGCGAACACCGTGAGCGAACCCAACCTCGACCTCCGTCCGTGAACACTCACGAGGTTTGTGTCTGTTTACACCTTGGTGGAGGTCCGAGGCTGTCGAGACAGACGGTATTGCATGAACAGCCCTTTCAACAGGGTTCCCATTTCTATAGCGAGGTATAGCTGCCAAATCGCGAACCTGGAGTTGCTAATGCCGGAACCGGCGCCGGTCGATCTCTTGGATGTCATTTCGTTCGTCCGCGTGGTCGAAACGGGCAGTATCGTGAATGCAGCAGCGCGCCTGGGTCTGGCGAAGTCGATCGTAAGTCGCCGCATAAGTCGGTTGGAGGCGGTGCTCGGTGCCCAGCTTTTGGTCCGAACGCCAAGAGGCACCACACTAACGGATATCGGGCGGGAATATTATTCTCGCGCGGGCGGGGGATTGGCGGAACTGGAGTCCGCGAGGGAGGTCGTCAACAAGCTGACCAGCGAAATATCCGGACTGGTTCGTCTGCAAGTTCAGACCGCCTTCGGCGAGTTCGTGATGGCGCCGCTGCTCGCGGAATTTGCAGTGCTGCATCCGCGCGTTCAGTTCGACATCTGCTTCGAGGATCGTCGGGTCGACATGAGCGCGGAGGCGCACGACATCGCCATCAAGCCGGGGTCAGATCCGGACCTGACGCTAATCACGCGCAAGCTTGCCAAGATCCGGTGGGTGGTTGTCGGTAGCCCAGCTTACCTTGATGCGCATGAACGCCCGACGCATCCCTCCGACATGAGGGCCCTTAAAGCCATGCTGCACGTGTCTGACACGGGCAAGTGGCGTTTCCAAGGAGTAGACGGCTGGGAGCATGTGCACATGAGTTCGGATTTTCGCACCGACAATGGGCACATGTTGTTGGCCGCTGCCCGCGCGGGACTGGGCGTGACGGTCGTTCCACGATTCATGGTCGAGGAATCCCTGGAACGCGGCGAGCTGGAAGTAATCCTGCCAGCATTTCCGCATGACGGGGCGGACCTGAACATCTTCATACCGCCGGCGCGGACCAGTGTTGCCAGGGTGCGTGCGTTGGTGAACTTCCTTCTCGAGAAGGTCGGCCCGGAAGTTTAGGTGGGCCGTCTGCCCAGCGTCGCGTCGCTGGGCAGGCGTGCCATTAGTCTAGCCAGCAACGTCGATCGCGACCTTGCCACGGAGCCCGCGCGCGCTTCCATCCTCGAGCAGCGCATGCGCTTCGCCGATGCGGGAGAGGGGAAGGACGGCGCCGATCACGGGCCTTATCTGGCCGCGTTCGACCAGGTTCGTCAGATTGTCGAGCTTGCCCCGGTTCTGACGGGTGAATACGAAATGATAGGAAGCGTTCTTTCCCCAGGCCTGAATCAGGTTCTGTGGATGTGCAATGTCGACGATGCTGACGACGCGCCCGCCATCGGCGAGGACGAGTGGGCTTTTCGCCAGGGTATCGCCGCCGATCGTATCGAAGACAACGTTCAGGCCTCGCCCCTGCGTCAACTCGGCCACGGCTGAGACATAGTCATCCGAGCTGTGGTCGATGACCTCGTCCGCGCCCAGCGAGCGCACAAGGTCATGGTTGCTGCCCCGCGCGGTCGTAATCACCCGCGCGCCCATGGCTTTCGCGAGCTGGATCGCGATCGTACCCACGCCGCCTGCACCACCGTGGATCAGAATGGTCTCCTGGACGCTCAGCTGAGCTCGGGTGACCAAGGCCTCCCACACGGTTCCTCCCACCAGCGTCAGGCTCGCTGCCTCCAAATGGCTGATGTTGCGCGGTTTACGGGCCACCAACTCCACATCGGCAACATGCTGCTCGGCGTACGAGCCGGGACCTCCGAAGATTTTAGGCGTGTAGTAGACCTCGTCGCCTCTCACGAATTCGGTCACATGCGATCCCGTCTCCTCGACGACGCCAGAAACGTCGTGCCCAATGATGGCGGGCAGCGGTACGTGTTCGACATAGTCGCCGCGGCGGATCTGGTAGTCGAGCGGGTTGAGTGCGGTCGCATGGACCCGGACCCGCACTTGGCGCGGGCCGACGGCGGCGACAGGAACGTCGCGCAACTCGAACGCGTCGGTGCCCCCGAAGCGGGCGAGCACGGCTGCCTTCATCATCTGAGCCATTCATCATACTCCCTTTGAGGAATTACCGCGCGTCGCGCTGCGGATGCCTTCCGGTTGAGGCAGGGATTTGACTTCCTTACAGACAAAGCGGTAGCCCCTCGTATCCGGAGTCAGTTTCAACGTTCTCTTGAGACCGAGAGCGAATGCTCGCGGTCGAGATCCTCAGCTGTTCCGTTAGGCGCTGCTCTCGTGCGCGGGGTTGGGACGATGGATTTCGATGATCTGAACCTGTTCGTGCGGATCGCCCGACTAGGTAGCATCAGTGCCGCCGCGCGAGATCTGGGCATGAGCCCCGCTGGGGCGAGTGCCCGCCTCGCCTCTTTCGAGAAGCATCTCGGCTCCCGCCTTGTTCACCGTACCACGCGCGTGACCACGTTGACCGAGGATGGTCAGGGCTTCCTGCCGCATGCCGAGCACCTCATCGAGGCCGCAGAGGTTGCTCGCGCGACGCTGGGCGGTAAGCAGGCAGCACCGCGCGGGACGCTCCGGGTGGCGGCGCCCTCCTCCTTCGCCCGGATGCACATCGTTCCAGGCTTGGCGGAGTTCAGGACGCTATATCCGGATCTCAGGATCGATATGCGGTTATCGGACAGAGTGGTTGATCTCGTGGAAGGGGCGTTCGACGTAGCCGTCCGCTACGTCGATCTTAGCGATTCCTCGTTTGTGGCTAGACGGATTGCTCCAGATCGCCGGGTTCTCGTAGCGTCGCCCCGCTATCTTCATCGTCACGGCCGACCTTCCCTTCCAGCTGATCTCGACACGCA
>NZ_JBACFR010000088.1:0-51135 GCF_056262345.1 Homoserinimonas sp. | reverse complement strand
AACCCCGCACATTCAATACAGGCCATTGAGCCGCTTCTCCATCACTTCTGCAGCCCGCTTCGATCCCTTGATGGTGTTCATGTAGACGTCCTGAGTCATCGATGGGTTCTCATGCCCGAGGTAATCGGCGATCTCTGTGGCTGAAAGCCCCTCCTTGTCGAGGATCGTCGCCACGGTCTTGCGGAACGAATGCGTAGAGAGCTCGGGATAGCCGAGCGTGTCGCGCCGGTCGCGAATCTCGCGCTGCGTGTTCGATGGATCGCGCAAGCGCATGAGTGGCGTTGGGAAGAGGAGCGAAGTGAACTCCCGCAGTCGCGCATGGCGGCGGCGAAGGAGGTCGACGGTCTGTGTTGGCAGAGGTGTGACGCGTGCCGACTTCTCGGTCTTCGGGAAATCCTGCCGCACGACACCCTTGCCCTTGACGCGAACGTTTATCGCCTGGACTGTGGCCGTGCCGGCCGCGAAGTCAACAGAGACTGCGTCGAGAGCACAAACCTCAGCAACGCGCCAACCCGACGAGAGCATGAACTCGATCAGTTCAACCGTGTCCCACTTGTTCAGGTCCGCGTCTGCACGGACCTTGGCGAGAAACAGTGGCAGCCCGTCGATCGGGATCGCTGCGCTACCGCGCTTCTTTCCTTTTGACCGAGAAATCCGTTCCAGCTCGCGCACGGGATTTTTGTCGATGGCCCCGTTCACGACCGCCAATGCCATCATGCCGCTCAGTGTCGAACGGCAGTTCTTCGCGGCACCAGCACCGTTCTCTTTCTCAACGCGGTTGAGAAATGGCTGCAGCCGCTCCGGCTTGGCCTCAGCCACAGTTAGGTCACCGATTTTCGGAACGATGTGCGCCGTGACGGCATAGCCGTACGTCTCCAAGGTGCCTTCGGATCGCCCCACATCCCGCTTAGCATCCAGAAACTTCTGAGCAAGGACGCGCAGGGACGTGGTTGGCTTCAGCTCCCCGCCGCGGTCTGCTTCGATGGAAGTGAGCGCCTGCTTCAGCGCAGTCGTCGCCTTGGCTCTACTGGTTCCATGCTTTTCGACTTGACGCGCTTTCCCGTCGGCGAACCTGTAACGCGTTCTGGCACGCCATTTTCCAGGCTGAACCTCTACCGCGTTGATGATGCCGTAGGTACCAATTCCCATCCGCGGTCGGGCCACTAGTTTTCCTCCGCTAGGGCATCGCGCATCTCGTCCACGAGAACCCGCGTGATCCGGCCCCTTGCCTGGGGGCTTCCTTCGCCCCCCGCCCTGCTCAACGCTTCCACTTCCAACGGACGCCCCCACAACTGGATTGCACGCCGCTGGAGCTCGAGCGGCCGGATGCCGAGCTTCTTGGCAGCGCGTGATTCGGCGAGGCTGGCACTGGAGCGCTGCCCCCCACTGCGGAATGCTCCGGGCTCAGGAGGCTCATTCATCGCCTCCCACTGTGCGTCGACGTGGCCGTAGCGCTCCTCCGGCGTCAGCGGCCCTCGTCCACGTTCCGACAGAGCGCGCTCGAGGCCCTCATCCTCAACCGACATTCGAACGGCTCGTGCGTGCTCGTAGTCTGCGTCCAGGAGCTCAACCGGCAGCCCCGAAAGAACGCGCTGGAGCCACGCCGTTCGCACTGGCTGATCAGGCGTGACCACATATGGCCTATCAAGAGCTTGAACCGAGCCGAACATGTCTGCGAACCGTAGCGGCTCACCGGATAGACGTCCCAGCACGAGCGCCAGAGTCAGGAGGGTGGGCAGCGTAGGCGCGGCCCTGCCCCCTTCGATGGCCTGGACGCTAGAGAGGCTCCAGGTCGCGCCAAACTCCCGCCCTTCCTGGGCGATCGCGTCGAGTGTGATTGCGTGTCGACGCCGGTAGTCGCGCAGAAAATCCCCGACCGCTTCTGCATATGTATTTACTTCCACGCGTCACAAGCTACCAGAAACTGGTTACGTGTGTTACGTTCTGTCACAAGTTATACATTTCTGGTGAGAAAGGACCAAGAATGCGCGACAAGGATCCACTAAACGATGTGAACCAGCTCTCCCTTCAGCTCGGCTGGTCTGTCTCCACGATCTACCGACGGCGCTCGAACGGCGATTCGCTGCCTCGTGCGGTGAAGTTCGGCAACGCGGTTCGATGGCGGCAGTCAGATATCGACTCTTGGATCGCAGAGCAGTTGGAGCCTGCCTGTTGACCCTGGCCCGGGGCCTCTCCCTCAACCCCCATATACGAAAAGCCCCGGCATAGGCCGGGGCGCTCGCACGATTTCCACCCTCTTGACGAGTTACAGCTCGTCGATCAATCTAAGGACTACTTGTGACCATACTGACAGCCACTGCGGATAACAAGAACGCCGGGCAGCCCCCTTCCGCGGGGCTCGCCAAGTCGCCGACGGTCGGCCCGCGTTCCCGAGAGCAGATTCACCGGGAGGCGAGCGAAACCTACCTAAGCAAACTCGGCGCATTCGGCCGTGGATCACTCCCGTCTCCAGAGGATCTAGAACCGAAACTTCTCGCCGCGATCGAAGCAGAGATCGCGCTCGAGAACTCCGCTTATCAGAACGCCCGAGGCACCCGAAAGGATCGAATCCCGAGGCCACTAGCCCTTCCCTCGCTCCCTATCGCGCTGTCGATACTGCACCTCTTTAGGGTCGTGGTCATCCGCCCCTCGTCGCTTTCTGAAGGCGACGCTCGCGAAAGGGGGATGCTCGCACTTTACGAAGCCAACGGACCCGACGCTGGACTGCACGTTGGGCGCCCCAAGCACTTGCGGGCGATCGTGACTCGATTCAACTCAGATCTATCTACAGAGGGTGCAGACCGCGTACTCAACTTGGTGCGAGGACGCGCCGAAGTCGTAACTCCCAATGACGATCCGGATCTGATCGCGGTGAACAACGGGGTCTTCGACTACCGAACAAAGGAACTGCATCCGTTCTCGGCGCGCTATGTCTTCCTATCCAAGGTACGAACTGACTACGCCCCTCAGGCCACGTCACCTGTCATTACGACGCCCGATGGCTCGGAATGGGAGATAGAGCAATGGGCGAAAGAGCTCTTCGACGATCAGGAGCTGACGGACTTGCTCTGGGAGGTTTTGAGCGCAGCAGTTCGACCGTTGGTCAGATGGAACAAGGCGGTCTATCCGTTTGACGAGGATGGCGAAAACGGTAAAGGCACCTTCCTCGTTCTCGTGCGGGGTCTCGTGGGCGAGGGATCCTGGGTATCGCTACCGATTTCCGACTTCGCCAACAAGTTCCAGCTCGCCCAAATCGTGAATCAGCAGCTCATCGCAACCGATGAGAATGACGTCGGTTCGTTCAGCGAGAAGCTCGCGAACTACAAGGCCGTCATTACTGGCGATGCCATCACGATTGAAGAGAAGTTTGAACGCGCGTATTCATACGTACCGCGCGTCCTTGTAATCCAGTGCCTCAACTCCTTCCCAAAGGCGAAGGACACATCACGCTCGCACTACCGCCGCCAACTGTTCTGGCCGTTCTCGAAGTCATTCACCGGCAAGGCAAATCCGCTCATCAAGGACAAGTACCTCACTCGCCCCGATGTGCTTCAATACGTGCTTCGACGAGTCCTCCATGCCGAACCGTTCTACAGCTTCTCCGAACCCCAGGCGAGCCGGAAGGTGCTCGGAGAGTTCAAGAATCTCAACGATCCCGTGCGCGCATCTTGGGAGGACCTGAACAGGCGCTTCGTTTGGGACCTGCTGCCCACAGCCTTCCTCTACGACCTCTATATCGCGTGGAGTGAGAGGTACTCGCCTAATGGCAGGGCTGTAAGCATTGGCGAGTTTGGGCGCAGGGTTATGGCTATCGCGCGCGAATCGGGCGAATGGGTGCCAGGCTCCCACCGAGTGGGTACGCGGATGTCGACCCCTGAGCCCCTGGTCGGAATGTACGACCTCCGCTCCTGGCAAAACGACGGCTACACCGGAAGCGACCCGAACAAGCGCAACATACCGTTCCCCCTCGAGGATCGCTACCGCGGATTGCTTCGCGCGAGTGCAGCGAGTCTCTCTGCCCCCGACTCCGGCGCGACCACAGGCGGCGCCACTGCCGACGAGCTCAAAAGTGAGATCGCAGCATGACCGCCGACTACAACATCAGCGATCCGCGGCGGAGCGGCTCAGATGGAACGTTGGAAACCGTTCCTAAGCCCGCCGCGCCGACAAGTCGCCGGCGTCCAAGGACCGAGAAGGAACTGTATGCAGAGGCCGCGGAGCGAGCACGGTCCCTCAGAGAGAAGCTCCTGGCACGACGATCGAAGAATCGGGACAAGCTGGTCGAGGACCTCTACCGTGTTTTCGCGGTAGAGGCGGTCGACGGAGATTTCGACGACGCAGAGCGTCTGAGCACACTCCGGTCGTGTCTGAACGAAGCGCTGAGAACTCATTCGTCGGGCGGTCGCTAGTGCGGCGAGTCGGCTCCGTCGGGCGCTCGCGCGTGCGGCCTGAGACGGAGCGTCGCGTGGGCGGCTCGGGGTGGATCGAAGGAGGGGGCGGCACCCCCTCCTCGCAAGCAAAGGCCCGGGATTGAGCGTCAGCGACAAGACCTGGCCGACCCGGACGTTCGTTCGCGCGAAGCGCGAAACGTATACGGTCGGGTTGCTTGCCAGTCTCTTGGTTCCTGGGGATGACCTTCCTGACTCAACGATCAGGATCACCGGGAACCAAGAAACTTGGAGGGCGCAGTGAACGAGGAACGAGCGAACATCGGGCGCCTGACCGGCGAAGGTTTCGGAGCGCCAGCGGAGGGGCATCCGCTCCCGCTAGTGAGCCGTCGCGCCAGCGACGGCGAGAGGGCCGATGCCCGCAGGGCTTCGAGCCCGGGGGCGAGCGAGGTCGTAGCGGTGGGGAGGGACCGCGACGACCTCGCCCCCCTTGGAGAAATACAGAGACAGCTCGGCGGCAGCCGGTCAGAAGCGGTGCGAAACGCAGTTGAGATCGTCGCGCAGGCGCTATCCGATTCAGCTTCAATCGACGCCGCGGCGGGGCGTCTGTCGAAGCACCTCGCTTCCCTTGGGCCCACCATTGTTCGAGTCGACGAATCGATGCTCACAGACATCCGAGACGGACTGTGCCACGTCGCGGACCGCTACTCGCAGCAAGCTTTTCAGCTGCAGAAGATCGGCAACAACTGGAATCAAGTCGCCAGGCTCGCGAATCTGACTGGCAGCGTTGACCCGGATGCGCTCTACGCCGTCGAGCGCGCGCTCGCCGGACTTCGCCGAACGATGCAGGACGAAGCGAGGCGTGATGCAAAGGTCGCCCAGAAGATGCAGGAGGCCCTGCTATGCCAGTGATCGTCATGGGTACTACTGAGGTCGCTGCCCGCCTGTTGCGGTACACCGTCAAAGACAAGCCGGGCCAATCAGAACCACGTGTGCTCCACGCCGCCGGGGTTCATTGCCGCCCTGAGACCGCCGAGCGGGAATTCGCCGCAACGCGGCGTCGGCACGGAACGCAGGGCGCAACACGGACGTCACCGGCGCAGTACGAGCTTCCCGGCCCCTGGGAAGCCGCCACCCATGCTCGCCGAACACGGCCTAACGGCAGGCGGTATTGGATCGCATCCGATGCAGCAGCAACACACGTTCGTCGAGATGGTGAGCTGGTCAGGCAGGCAGAAGCCCGGCACATCATTGTGTCGTTTGGACCGGACGAGGTGAACCATGACGACCTTGAGCAAGTGGCGGCAGCATTCGAATTCGTATTGGAAATGCAGCGCGCACTGCGTACCGGAATCCAAGCCCAGCTAGTCGGCCAAGCCGACGGCCGAGGCCGAGCATTCCACGTACACATCGTCGAGAATGCGACGCTCTATGAAGCCATGGAGGTCGACGGAAGCTTCTATGAGGCCGGCCGGAAACTTGCCGGTGACCTCACAAATATCAACAGGGTGCGAGAGCGCGCCGACGAGTTCCTCTCCACGCGGGGGGCACGCTTCGGACTACTCCCCCAGCGCCTGCCCTCTGTTTCGGAGCAGAAAAGGGAAACCCGCAATCAGCGCGATCGTCGAATGCATGCTGAAGGGTCCATTTCGAATCACGATCTGATCCGAGATGCGTTCGAAGCCGCAATGGATGATCCTCGCGCCACGGAACTCGACGAATGGAAGTCCGTCATGACTGAGCTCGGTGTCGCGGTAACCGAGCCTGGCTGGCGACGCGGCAAACCGCCTAGAACCCCCAGGCTGAGCTACCAACTCGATGGCATGAGCACTCCAGTACGCGCCGCGACCCTAGGCGAGCACTACGACTTCGCGAGCGCTGTGGCGAATTTGGAGGCCAATGCGAATGGCACGCTGCGGATGCGCCGTCCGAAGCGTGTCACCGCGGGCGACGCGAGGCTCGCAACGCAGCCGAGCGAGGAAGAGATAACTGCAGCGCAGGAGGTCGTGACGCTTCTGGCTCGAGCGGAGCGCGAACGTCGGTCCGGTGAAGACGAATTGGCCCGATGGGCGGCTGAACGAGCTCGCCATGAGGGCGTCGCTGTCGGAGACCTCTGGCATAAGCTTCCTGAGTCCCACGACGGCAGAATGCGTGTGATGCGCTTGTGGAACCGAATCGTAGACACCGTCGGCGGTAGGCAACAGGCAAGCCTCCAATACCCAAACGGCGTATCGGTAAAGGCGCTCAGCGCGCCGACAACAGACCCGAGTGCATCTCTCGTCGGCCAAACCCCGTCGGCGCTGGCCGCGGTCGGAAAGCGCCGCAGTGACAGTGCGTCAGTCTCCGGCACTATTGCACAGCTAAAAGAGGAGGCGGTTACCACCAGCCCGGCGCAGGAGGCTTCCTCGGACCAGCACGCAGCGCTACCGGAGGTCGGCGCGAGCAGGGTCCTGGATGCGGTCGTTGCCCTGTCAGATGACGATCCGCACATGCTGGCTGCTCGGCGGCGACGCGCGCGCATCAAAGCGATTCAGGCGGCGCTTCGCGAGGACGAGCAGGCATCTCACGGTGATCGGCAGCTCGGCGATTGAGGCTCGTAGGGATGGAGCAGACACCGCACTGGAACACCAAGTTGCACATCTGTTCCAGCGCCCACCTCACCGTTCCTGCGGCGTATTAGTTGGGCTCTCGGCATTTCCTGCACCGATGGAACACCGGAACACCACGTACACAGTTCAAGAGCGGTAAGAGCGAGATTCAGCACAGTGGTTCACGACTGGAGTGTCTGTAAGCAGGGTCAAGAAGTGTTCCATAGTGTTCCAACGTCACAGAACGCCGACCACAAAGGGATCTCGCCGGAACACATGTCGGAACAGCAAGGAATCTGGTGTTCCAGATGCGTTCCACCCCTGCCACGCTCACCATGAGCCAGCACTCTCGCTCATGTAAGCGTGGGACGTCGAGATGAGCAGCGAAGAGCGTCCGTCCTGGCGTTTGAGCGAACGCGACCAACTCTTCTTAGAGTGAGGCTGACCAACTGCGGTCCGGAATCAGACCACCGGCTGCCCACAAAGGGACGCCGCGTGGCCGGATGCCGGTCACCGATATGCGAACTTCGCCTCGCACTCGTGGATGGCCGCACTCTGGCCACCAGCTGTCCCGCGCAAGGCCATGTCGTGGCCACATCGCGCCCATACGAGCGACACGCCCGGCGCTCGTACCGACTGCGGTTCTTTTCTCACACCGTCAAGTCGTTCAATTCTTGCTCATCCCTGAGCGTATTCGAACCACCGGAAGACATGACATATCCGAATGCATATTTCCCGTAGTTCGCCTCTGATCAGGACTTATTGCGTTGCGTTGGCTTCACACGCACAGCAGCAGCCCGTCCCGGCGGGCGGTAGTTTCTCGGCATGAACCAACCGAGAATCGAAATCACGGATACGAGCGTCGGGCGCTTCTTGGAAGCCCTTGGTGCCATCGGCGGGGACAGCAAGTTTCTTCTCGCCGCGCTGACCGCCTTTCTGAGCAGCCAGCGGCCAGTTGTTAGGGATCATCTGTCAGTGCAAGAAAGGCGGTTCTTAGTTGAATCCGGCACGTTCACTGCCGCCGAGCTCGCTGAAACGGAGCGGGACGTGGGCAAAGGCTCGTTGCAGCTAAGGGCGACGACTGCGTTCCTCTCGCATCTCAGCGCGTCTCTGACACTCGAGGACGCCGCCAGCTACTTGGGAGCGGCGGAGACGTCAGTTCGCGAGGCAGCCGCAGAAGGAGAGCTCCATGCCGTCGAGATCGCCGGCGAGCTCAGATTTCCTGCATGGCAGTTCAATGTCGGTTCGCCAACAAAACTCCTCCCTGGTTTGAATGAACTGATTCGGGCAGCCACCTCGCGGCGAGACTGGCGCAGCCTAGCTGCTTTCATGGAGACACCCCAGGCCGACCTCGTCGCTAAAGGCCGCAAGACTCCCGCTGCCTGGCTTCGTGATGGTGGCGACGTTCGAGCAGTCACCGTAAAGGTCGAGGGCGGCGACTGGTGGTGAAAGAGATGCGCATTTGGCGCGCCGATTGCGAACAAACCGTCCAGATTGTGCATACGCTCATCGCAAGCGAGGAACTGCTCGAAACCCTGGTTGCATCCGATCCATCCGTGCTGGGTTTGCCGTTGATCATCGTTGGGCGGCAAATTCGGACTGGTTACGGAAGAGAGGCTGTCGATCTGCTTGCGATCGACAGCCGGGGCGTGCTCTGGGTGATCGAACTTAAGAAAGGCACCGCACCGCGAGAGGTCACATCGCAACTGTTCCGGTACGGCAACTTCGCCTTGAACCTAAGCCGGACGGAGATCGCAAGTATCTTTGAGCACTACGCAGGTGGAGCCTCCCTAGACGATGAGTTCCGCCGTCAATTCGGCGACTCCCCACCCACAGGAACACCCGAACTCATCCGGTTCGCTCTGCTCGCGGCATCCACAAGCCGCCCAGCCCAAAGCGAACTCGACTATCTCGCCACCCACGATATACCTGTGACTGTTCTGCATTACGCGCATCTTTGGGACGGATCCACAACTCGCGCGGCCAAGGTGTGGAGCGCAGGCGAATCAGCAGATGAAATTGCGTGGGGAAGGTCCCGCGAGCCAGAGACGGTCGACGCGTCTGCATCGGTCACGCCTCCCATCGGACGCCGTTGGTACCCAATTCTGCGGTGCCACTATGACGACGCGCTTCGACCAGCGCACCGCCAAGTCACGGAGTTCTGGACCATGTACCGTGAACGCTTCAAGTGGGATTTCTTGCCACCGGATTTCCTCTATGCGCTATACAACCACTGGCTAGAACGAGCCCATCCGGATCCAACCGCTCTGACGAAAGACGAGTTCCACCGTCATCTGCGCGTCGTCGCAACGGCGTCGGGTGATTGGGAGTTTCGACAAGCCAGCGCACCCTACTTAATGACTGCTACCGAGCCGCTGATGCTTGTGATCCCTAATTGGTCTAAACCAACCCACAAAGCGGGGACTCGGGGTTATCGCAGAGAGCACGTGCGCTAGTTGTGGGCCCGTCCTTCGCTAAGCGCTCGGTCTGTCATAACAGGGCGGTCATGGCGTCGAAGGACCGATCGAAGTTTGCGAACCCGAGCACCGCTGCCGTGAAACGGCAAAGACGTACTTGACCGTCCCGATAGAGAAGGGCGGATGACCAATAGCCACGTCTGCCCCAACGACGTCCGGCGCACACACCATACGATGAACGAATGCTGCACACACCCCTTCACCGGCTCCTCGGAGAGGCCCCGGGTCCACTCACCGGTGCGATGGTCGATGCCGCCGTCGCCCAGGGACTGAAGGAATCAGACGAGCTGGACTGGAAGACATCACTGCCCGCGCAAAGGGAATTCCGCGGTTCCGACATCGTCAAGGACATCGCGGCGATGGCGAATTCAGGCGGCGGCATGATCATCTTCGGCGTCGAAGAGAGCGAGCGTGCAGCGACCGGGCGCACCGATGCGGGCGAGTTCAATGAGAGCTACGAGCGCACGATACAGCAGATTTGCTTCAGCGCAATCACGCCCCCGGTGTTTGGCGTCCAGGCCCTCCAGATTGCGTCGGATGACAGTGCCCGGGCTGTCGCGCTAGTAATCCCGGCGAGTGTCGACGGCCCTCATCTTGTATACCGCGGTGACTTTTTCGGCGCGCCCCTGCGCACCAATGCCGATACGCATTGGATGAACGAAAGGCTCATCGAGGCGAGCTACCGGACGCGCTTCGAGGCGGCGCAGCGCAGCCGCAAGGAGCTAGATGCACTCTTTGCGGACATGGCCAACTCAATGGACCCCGACCTCCACGCCGTGCTCGTCGGCGTAGCACGACCGCGCGTCGCCGTGGCGGCCCCGAAGCGTCGCACGGAACGCGACGTTACTGCAATCGTGAACGAGGCGTCGCTGGTCAGCAAGTGGTGGCTCGCCTACGACTATCACCCCCTGGAGGACGTCACGCCGTACGGTGCGCATCCCGCGTTGCGCGGCTGGATTATCCCGCCGACCGAGGCTTTTCAATGGAGGCGTGCGAGAGCCGCCGTTTTCGACGATGGGTCGGTGGGGCTGGCTTGGAAAGCAGGCGGCCACCGCTACGGAGCTCAGGGCGACGAGCTGCATCCCTGGCAAGTCTCAGCCGATGCGGTTGAAAGCTTCGTGGCGGGCCTGCTCGCACTCGTCCACACTGTCGCCGCCGACGACCCAGCCGGCGATGTCGACATCCTCATCGGCATTGAGTGGTCTCCGGCTCCAAATGCGCCGGCGAGCACCGAGAGGCTACAGTTCGCGCCGTCCGACATCTCCGGCCAATCGCAGACATTCAAGATGCTTCTCGGTGATAGGTTCCGGGCCATTCATCGTACGGTCGACCCTTCAGTGGATAGCACCGAGTTCATCCGAACTGCGATTGAGATCGCAACCGATTGCCTGAACCAGGTCGGTTTCAGATCCCCGATCCGGCTTCACCCCGAACTCCCTCCCCGCCGCTAAGCACCCCTGCGATCGATGCTCGCGCCAAGAGGGATGACCGGAGCTCGGTGCTCGGTGCTCGGTGCTCGGTGCTCGGTGCTCGGTGCTCGGTGCTCGGTGCTCAATGATCGCCCGCTCGAAGCTTTGAGAGGATAGGCACATGGTTAACATCCCCGTCTTTACACCGAATTTCTGGTGGCGCGCCCCGCAGGCAGTTATTGCAGGATTGGTGCAGAACGACCCCGATATTGAGGATCAGAAGCAACGATGGCCTGACCGCGACCAGCAACGATGGTTTCTGGTCGCTCGCGCGGTACAACATGTGGCGGACGCAATAGCGTCTGGCACTTGGACGAAGACAGAAGACGAAGACTGGGGCTTCGTTTCAATTGTCGACCTAAGACTGACCACAACAGAGTTGAAGATTGTCAAGGCTTGGTTTAGCGCTAGCGAACCGGTCAGGGTGGACCCATGGTTTTCCTCGCTCGGGAACGGGCGTCACCGGCTATGGGCAACGCGCAGCGAGTTCGGCGAGACTCTAGTTCCGGTCCTCGGAGATTCGGTTGGGTACGCGAACCGAGGGGAAGTGGAGAGTCTGGGCGCGGACTGGCCGAAACTATTCGACGAAGACCTGACAAAACTTATGCAGTTGACCTGGTTCGACAAGTCCGACCCCATGAACGCTCGCTTCATGCGGTCGCTTTCCACTGCAGCTAGCGGGCAGTTCCCGAATCGCTCATAAGTGCCACTCTCCTCGGTGGGAGAAACAGTTGAGTGAGCGCCTGCAGGTTGAGTGCTATGCGGTGCCTTGCGCGTCGAAGTTGCTCATGCTGTTTCTACCGTTCCGACGCAAATCTGACTAACAAGAGGTGCCCTCTGATGCGTCGCAACATGAGCGACGAAGCCACGGCCCGAACCGAACGATCGGATGGCGCTGTCAGGGCTAGTCGTCCGGGGTGTCGAACACGACGGGAATGCCCGGGCCGTAAGCGACGTAAAGCGTGCCGTAGCCTCGAGGCGGAGTGAGGCTGAGGATTCCGCTGTTTCCCGTCTGGAACGCTTGAAGCAGGGACTCAGCGTCATCATCACTGATTAGGAGTTCTTCGCCGTTGTAACTCACCTTGAGGCTCATGAGCTCACCCTAGAGCCATGCTCGGGTAAGCCTGGAGGACAGCACCGCCCCGCCGCTGGATTAGCTCGTCGCTAAGATCAGACATGCCTGAAGACGCAGAGACTGCCGCACACCTGCCGACCTTCTTCACCCTGACAATCTACGAGCTTGGTAAGCACGTGGAGTGGGGAGCGGAGGTTGGTAGGCAACTTCTGACTGGTACGGGCTCGGGGAACGTGTGGACTCAGCTACACCAGCTCGCCGTCCACGCGGGCACCGTCGGAGCATTCGTGCAGTCGCTCAAGAGCAGGCGACGCGACCTTGAACGTCTCTATCCGGACAGGGCTTCTGCCGTCCGCGAGGTCGCCAACAGTGGCTTCGATTTCACCGAGGTCATTAATTTCCGCAATGGCATGTCGCATCTCGACGAGCGGATCGAACAGCGTTGGCATCAGCTCGCCACCGGTGATGCGCCACCGCCTGAGTTACTGGTGCGGGCGGTTGGGGCGCTGAACGACGGCCGCGAGCGACTTCTCAACTGGGTCGGTGAGACGGCAATCGCGTCCTTCCGAACCCAAGATGGTGCGGGTTGGCATCACGTCGACGTCGAGAAACTGACCATCGAGCTCGAGCGGATGCATCCCCTGCTTACCGAACACTTTATGACTCGCACGCTCGGCGCAAATTGGCAGAAAGTGCTGCGCCAGGTGTTTCAGGGGCCTCCCACGTTCAGCGGCATCGTGCAAGCTGACCCGACCAAGCTCGGCCCGAGCAGCGAGGCAGACCACTAGAGCTACACAAGGCCGCACTCGGGGTACGTCCAGCGCGCAACGTCACCCGCCCTGGACCGGCATAAGGTCGCGCGGCCACGTCGGACGTCGCCGTCGCTCATTCGTTCTTGTCCCCGAGCGATGGGGACGATGCTACAAAGTACGGCACGGCAATTGATCCAGCGCGGTTGACTCGCGGCATGACAGCGTTGAGCCACGTAAACAACGAAACGAGCGCCCCATCTCCGAGCGAGCCGACCCACCCGGGCAGCGAATTGCCGTCGGCTTCGATGAACTGAAATGAGCCCTTGCCGTTTCCGAAGTGCTGAAACACCCCCCGATCAAGCACGAAGAGAGCATCGAGCTTGGGGACGCGCGCGCCGCTGCCATCGGGGGAGTCCACGTCCTCAGCAGCCACGAGGGTTTTCAGGATCGCCTCGCTCGCCATCGACGATTCGAGCGCCAGACCAAAGTACGCAAATGAGGTCACGAATCTAGCGATGTCATGCGGGTTGCCTCGGATTGTGTCGCCTTCCAGCGGCATCGGTCGCAGTTTGCGCAGGCGCTCGCCTTTCTCGAGAATATCCGCTAGGTCTTTCGTGCCCATGCTCGACTTGACCTCTCCGACCGCCGAAACGCCCTCGGCAAGGTACATGCCATTGACGTCGATGCCGTGCACAAAGGGTTGCTCGTCATTCAGGATGATCACGTCGAGCTGGCTGCTTCGAGCGCCGTACCGGTCGATAACCTCCCCGGTGCCTACGTCGAACTTTCGCGGCAGGTGGCTCCGAAGGAATGAGCGTGTAGCCACCTCAACGACATCGCCCTTCATTCCACGATGTTCGAAGTCAGCGCGAGCCTTGGTGAGCGCAGCGCGCAGTACCAAATCGTCCGAGGCGAAGGCTGCACGTAACCGTTCGACAACGGCGGGGTCTGTCTCGGGCGCATCACTCATGCCCTAAGCATGTCGAGAGGCGCACCCCTGGACGACTTTGCCGCGCCGAACTGTTCTATCGACCTCGTGACGATGGCATTGTGGCGACGAGCAGCCGCGGTGCCCCCGGTTTCAATACCGGACCCAAGCCCTTGCGGCTTAGGCGCCTACTTGGCCATTCCAACTTTCGGGGACCAGTTCATCCGGCGGAGGTCTTTCGCATCTGTGGATCGATTCCTCGTGGTGGACCAATGGCCCGTCAACCTGGCCGCATGGACGGCGACCTCGACACCCCAAACTGTACGGCGTGCCTCGTGAGGATGGAGGCACGCGAGCTCGGTCGAGCGGTCGCGTGGAGTGCGGAGAGTGCGGGCTCGTCGCGCCGTCCCTCGTCTCGGGGCTAGCTCGAACTACGTGAGGCTGCTTTACTTTGCTAGCGATGATTGAGCAATTCCCAGACGACACCCCACCTGAGGGTGCGAAGGCGATGGAGGGTGCCTTCTACCGGCTTGCGAGCAAGCACTTGAAGCCCGGGGAGCGCACCGACGACGCCTCATGGCTCCGCCCCTACCAGACGCGCAAGAACCGCTACTACAAGCACCCGAAAGACCCGGAGGCGCACGGGCTCTCGATCTTTGCCGACCTCGACGACCTCCGTCATTGCCGCCACGTGAACGCCCCGATGCGGCGGAAGTCAGTGGCCGAGTTTACAATCGGGATCACAGACGGCGACTTGCGCCATACCCCGATCGAGAACGGCATCACCCACCACGATTGGTGGACCGCTCCCTATGACCTCGTCCCAGACGCCGAGATAGTCGAAGCCGGAGAGGAGACGACCGATGGAGTTTGAGAACCTCCACCTCTTCGGGTCGCCCTTCGAAATCGTGGAGACCTACGTCTACTACGAAGGCCCACAGACCTTCTCGATGCGGTCGCTCTCGATGCGCGATCTTTACTACTTCGTGAACACCGCCGACGAGACGGACGACACCATCACCGCCCTCGCCGTGGCAGTGAGCGGGGACCGATTCCGCGCCGTCCGGTCCGGGCTGGTGGCGTTTCGACAGGCCTTCGTAGAGCCATCGGCGCGCGCTCTCTCGAAGATCATTTGGACGTGGTCCGACTCCGACGAGGTGAGCGTCCGCATCGAGGAGCTAGCAGCGGACGCTGCACCGGATAGTTGGCTCCCGACATGGGAGGCACGCCTCGACCTTCCGACGGACACGGGAACACTTTTCGAGGAGGCCGAGCTTCTCTCGCTCTCGGCGGCACAGAACCGGACGATCTTCGCCCTCGAAGTCGCGGCAGCGAAGTACCATACGACCGAGCTTCCTGCCCGCACCTCCGGCGAGCTCCAGCTCTTCCTTGCGGCGGGCGTTGACGCGCTTGCTCGTGAGACCGCTCGACGGACCAAGAGTAAGCCCAAGCTCCGACCAGTCCCGTCGAAATCGAGCGGTGTCACTCACCATTTGACTCCGATGAGCCTCGGCACTAGGGCCGCGTCCTACGTTTTCCTTATGGCGATCGACTCCGACGGCGCGATGGAGGCCACGGAGGTTACCGCACCAATCTTCGAGAGCTTCAACGCGCTTGTGAGCGCCGTGAGTTCGGAGGATGTAGCGAGCCTTCTCGCCGCAATGAAGGGGCACCAACCGCGAGTCCGGAGCAACTTCCGGAAGCTCCTCGCGACGCTCACGACAATCGAGAGCGGACTAAGCATCTCGGCAGTCGTGGCGCACACGCAACAAGTCATCCGCTCTAGCGCGACTGCGTCACAAGTGCGCTCGGCGACGCACGCCATTCAAACGGCGAAGCCCAAGGTTCAGCACGTCGACATTCAGCGCGGCCTCCTCACAGGGCTCGTGATCGGTACGAAGGTATTCGTTCTCTCCGACCTCGCGGCGGGGGTCATCTACCGGGGCCACATGGACGATGAGGCATCCGCGCAAGCGAACGGGCTTCCCGTCGGTGATGCGAGCTACGTCTCGGGTCGCATCCGAATCGAGACGCCATTCGCTTCGGACGAAGACGGATCGGGCTTGGCCTACTTCCTCGAAGCCATCACCCCGTCCAACGCTCCCGGCTAGCTCTCGCCGAGCACCGTCAACTCGCGGGCTACCACGACGAGGCGCCGCTCTGCGCGCGAGTCTTTCGCGGCAATCTCAGCGAGCTCCGCCGTAATCTCGGTCGCTCGGAGGTTGTCGTCGTAGTTGGAAGCGACCGACAGCCAATATTCATTCTTGCTCGACTCCGCGGCCCATCGGCTCCGCTCCGCCGCAAGCTCGTCGCGCTCGAATCGAAGGCGCTCCACCTTCGCCAACCGCTCGACCTCGAACAACTCCGCCGACGTCGCTCGGCCCCCGAGCTCGATGCGGGCACGCTTCAACTCGGGAATGGCCGAGAGCGCGACGATGATCCCGGTGACCACCACGACCCCTCCCGCCGAAATAATGATCACCCCGACGAGGCCGCCCGCCAAGAGCGGAACGCTTGCGAGGGTGGCGGTCGCAACGCCGAGCCCGACGATGAGGAAGCCGAGATTGAGTCTGCTCATGGTTCAAGCGTAGGGCGATTGAATTACGCTATTCGCGCACGACTGATGCCGGCGACAGTTTGCCCCCCGTGGTCACCCGCGTGAGTGCAGTCACGCGTCGTCAGGTCCGGCGACGAACGACTCCATCGCGTTGGCGACATCCTCATGGCGATCCTCGCGGGTCGCGGTGACGGGGTGTTAGCCAGGGCACGCTCCCGTTAGCAGTTGGAAGCGCCGCTCTCGCTGTCGGCACCTTCCTTGGCTCCTCGTTCCCCCGTAAGTAACAGCCACAATGGCTGCTCAGTGGGACGGTTAACGGAAGCGCCGCTGCCGGGGCTGTCGAGGGCCACCGGCACTGGACGATCGAACCAGCGATGAGCCGGACAGTGCTCGTGGTCACCGTCAGCGGGCCCGGCGACGAACGAGTCCACCGACTCTCTCGGATCGAAGCAAGCGGAGAGAGGTCGCGCTCAGGTGCCGGTTCCCACCGATGAATCATTAGCGAGCGACGCACTCTCCGTCCTCAGCATCGGCTGATGCGGTCTCTCGGCCGATGCAGACACGTAACCTAGACGTTCAAGGCTCCTGCAGGACATGGGGCATCGCGCCGATAGTCATGATAACTGTCATTATCGTCGCCAAAATACCCACCCCTTGAAGTGACATGCAGCTGAGTTAAAAAAGGGGGTCGAGACCGCGCATAGGCCTGTCGGCATCTCGAGGTGAACCACCACGGAACATGCCTGCTGGGGTCATGCTGTCTTTCGCTCACGTCCTTCTTGTAGGCTGACGCGCTCGACCTCACCGAGCAGAGAGGGGCTCCGATGCTTACCGACGAGCGCAGCGCCCCCGGACACACAGCGACACCCGTCCTCGAGCGTTGGTGGGTGAGGTCAGTTTTCGGGCTTTCGGTAGTCGCCTACTGGTTCGGGCTGGCCCGCATCGTCTGGAGCGTGAGCGAGTTTGCGCGCGGTCGCGACGGCACGCTTCTGGAGGCGGGGGTGTGGGCCGCTGTGAGCGCCGCCGGCTTCGGTGTCTTCGCCGCGTTGCTGCTCATTCGCACAAGGGGCGGGAAGTACTTAGTGCCGTGGTGGGCATGCCTCCCGCAAGGGTTGCTCTGTTTTGCAAGCTCCGCCCTGATCTTCGTTCTCTACGCCGAGCGGGACAATCCCCGGAGCCTCCTTGGCCCGTCGGCTGAGGTCTGGGCTATGTACCTCATAAACCCCGTCACCGTCGCGGTGATCGTCCTGGCAATGGTTAGCCGCCATGTTCCGCGCATCCGAACCGCAGCGGCGTACGCAACCCTCGTCGTAGCCATTGCACCGTGGCCCTTGCTGCTCATCGCGATTGTTCAGCGAGGTTGCTGCTGATCAGGCTTATTCAGCGAGGCTGCTGCTGAGGCGAGAATGCAGTCTTACTTCGTCGCGTTCGGGTGGTGCGTGTGGACCTGCTCGATGAGCACGTCCCGGCCTTCGACGTAGAACCAGATGCGGGCATCGCCGCGTAGGGTCGGCTTGTGCTGCCAACGCTCGTGGGCCTTCCCGTCGCGCGTGATCGTTCCGAGCTCACCCTTCAGTGGGTAGTTCGCTAGGGTGACTTGCATCGGAGTGCGGGTCAAGAAGTCCCATGCGTCGACCATCGAATTACGGGTCGTCGCGACGAGATCACGCCAGCCTTTTTGCGCGCCGACGGAGGCGAAGCGCAGTGTGTACTCGGACTTCTTTGTGGGCCTCGCGACGAGGTCGTCCTTCACCACTCTTAGGGGCGCTCTACGGGTTCGTCGTTGTCGAGCCACTCGACCTCGCGGCCGGACAGCCCTGCAGCGATCGCGGTAGCAGTCTCACGCCAGGACGTGAGCTCGGCGATGGCCAAGTGGGGCTGCTCGGTAGCGAACGACGCTCGAGCAGCGTCGATGAGGTTCTGGGCGCAGGTGGCCCTGTCTTCGGGCGAGAGTGCGAGCATCCACGTGTAGCGCTCGGCCATGCGAGATGCCAGCGAACCCTCGGCGCGGAGGGCGACCGTGATGAGGTCAGCGGCGATCTCGAGCAGCATGCGACGTGAGTCGGCTTCGCGCTGGGACATCAGCACCAACGGCTCGCCGTCGCGACGCGTGATCTGGACCACGTGATCCTCGGCCTCGGCGAAGACATCGGCTGAGTGCTTACTCAAGTCCGATGAGCGCCGCGTCACCATGCGCGGTTCATTGATCAGAGTCATACGGCAAGTATATTCGGAACGTATTCGGAAGTCTATGGGCGCTCTTATTGGTCGCCCAATATAGGCGGACCGGCCTTAGGTTGGTTCAGTCTCCGGCCATTGCGTAGCAGCTGGCTATTCCATACGGTGCCGTCGCTTGGTTCTCTGTTAGCTCTGTCGGCGCGAGCAGAAATGCCGCGTCCTCTAGGTGTCGACCCAGCTCCGGCTGATCGCTTGGTCTCAGCCCAGCTGGGGGCCGCTCTCCTGCTCGGGCGCCCTGGCACCCCGGCCCTATGGGTCGGGCTGAACGCCGCGCAGTTCGGGGTTCCGTTCGAGGTGCGAAGCCGGGTTGTGGGCGGGCTTGGGAGCTTGCTTGCTGAAGCCGTGAGCGCGAAGGAGATCCTTCACACCGTCGTGCTCATCGAAAACGTAGGCCCTCGCGAGCAACTCGTTGAACCTCGCCGGGAGCTCAGCATCATCGGTGGGGATGACCAGCGTCTCGGGCTCGGGCTGCCGGATCAGCAGGCTGTTGGCAACGAAGAGTGCTGTGCGCTTGTTGCCGTCCTCAAACGGTTGCGCCTTGGCAATCTGGACGAAGAGCTCGAGCGCCTGCTCTCGTGGACTTTGAGCACCCATCGCCTGATCAATAATCTGCTGCAGGCCGCCATCGTTGAGAGGCTTAGGTTCATGGCGGCCGTGCGGAGTGCTGACGCCGATCTGCTGGTCCTGTCTCCGCAGGCGCCCTGGATGGAGAGGCCCACTGCGCGTGATCTGCGCATTCACGTCACGGACGTAGGTTGCGTCAATCGGCGTATCGCGGTGGTCGATGACGAACTGAGCCACGTCGCGGAGGTCCTCAAGGAGCGCCAAGTCAGAACGGGAGGTGATCCCGTCGAGGCTGCCTGAGCGCAGGAAGTTCTCGGTGTCTAGGCGCCCAGTGCGCAGTCCATCGAAGACCTTGCCCGAGGAGTAGACAACGCCCGCAAGGCTCACTATGTCGAGGGCAGACTTCCACGTGCCTGGCGGCATGCCGCCCTGCATGTTCGTCATTACGGTCTCCTTGTCTTGGTACGTCGAGGTTAGCGCCCGCGCTGTCGAGGGGCATTCGTACGATATGTACAAGCAATCTGTACAAGGTGTTCCCGGTCGTTTTTCGACAGGTCTTGGGGGTCGAGCCGGGACACCGAATCGATCAACGACGCGAGTAGGAGTCAGTATGCTCACGCTTACTTGTCACAGCCCCGAGGGAGCAGCATGAACTCGCGCTATCTCGAAGCCTCGCCACCGGTGAATGAATCGCCCACGCTGATTGAGCGTTTGCGTCAGCGCTGGTGGTTTCGAGCTCTGTTGTCTCTCGGGGTGATCGTCTTTTGGGTGGCCCTCGTCAATCTCCTTGGAGATCTCGGTTCGTTTTCCCGTGACCCTGATGAAGGCTTGTTCGAGGCCTCGGTCTGGGCTGTTTCCGGCGCCGCCGGCGTCGGACTCATTGCGGCGATCATGCTCGTCCGCACACGCTCGGGTGAACCTCTGATTCCAAGCCGGGCGTTGATAATCCCAGCGTTGGTGAGTGCTGCCCTCTACACCTTGGTCGTCGTAGTCGCAGCAGACGGCCAGGGGCTTCACAACCTGCTCGGTCCGGTTCCAGAGCTATGGCCGCCATTCTTGGTCGGGCCGACACACTTGCCGTGGTCGCCGCGATCGCTCTCAATCGGTATGTGCCGGTTTTGCGAGTCGTCTCCGCCTGTGCGGCAATAGCGTTCGCTGTTCTTCCGTGGCCGCTTCTTCTAGCCCTGCTGGTCGAACGAGGCTGCTGCTGACAAGCGTGCTCGGCCGCGTGGGCGCTAGTCGCCGGCGGCCGGGTTTAGCGAGATAGCCGCTAGCCGAGGGTCCGGTCATCCGGCTTCTGCGAAGGCCTTTGCCGCAGCGATAACGTCACGGACACCTTCAAGAGAGTCGCGCCGGTAAGCGTCGTCTAGCGAGGGGTTCAAACCCTTTGACCCAGGCCTGAACCGTCGTTTCATCGTAGCGCTCTCGTAGCATCGCTGCAGCATGAATTACGGGCTAAAGCCGTTCGCCATCGACTTCACGATACGAGGAAATCCCGCACCCGACCACGTTCCACGCATCCAGTACGAGCACCGCCTCGAGTGGATACTGCCCCTCCTGGCGAGTCTTCTGTCGTCAAGACGAAGTGCTCGCTGCGTCCCGTCTCGGGATCCAATGACAAGAGAATCCCCTCAAAAGCGTTTGCTCCTGAGGGGATTCTCGATCCCGTCCGGCTACCCGGGGTGCCGTGTGGACCGGGCACGCCAACCTTTCACCCTTCTTCGACGGACCATCCATCTCGACCCATCGAGATGGAAGTCCCACAAATCCGGGCAAGTGTCACAGAAATCGCTCCGCTAGCCCGGCGTCGATTTGCGAGGCGCTGTCCAAGTGGTTAGTCGCACACCTGTTAATTGACCGCGGTGAGCTCAAAGATCACATGATGAGCCTTGGCCGCTTACGTTTGCAGATGTTGAAACTGCGATACTTCCGTTCGCATGCTTGTAGCCGGCAGTTTGGAATCGATAAACAAAGGACGTATTCGTGTAGTAACGGTCATTGAAAGTGAATGCCGGAACGTTCAATTGCGACCACGTTGACACACCCTTACTTGAACCGTGTTGGTAGTACTTCGGGGCGGCAGCCGAAGTGCAGTTCCTCTCCCCCGTCCAAAAAGCGAGCGTATTGGCACTCGCCGAGAGCGGCACTGATACGGACAACAGCACTAAAGACGCAGCAGCAAACATCGACACTGACAGTTTCCTTTTCATCCTGAACCTTTCATTTGGTTTCCAACAGCACCAGTTTTGGGCTGGAGGCGAACTTTGGCTCTAACCTCGATCGGGCCAGTAACCAGGCTGCGGGCACGCCTCTTCATGCGTGCGTATTTCCATTGGTCGGATTACCCCACTCTCGACAAGATCGGTGTATGGGTTCCACCCTGCTTCCCCTTCAATGAAAACCTGAAGGCTCGGCGGCGCCGTAGAGAAACCCAGGCGTTCAAGACAATTCGCAGTATCGAGAGCAGCGGCATAGGCAGCTTTCCATTCAGAATCCGTGAACGTGTTGACATCCAGGGTGAGCCATTCCTCCGAACACACTTGTCCGTCACTCTGTTGGATCGTCCTTTGGTCGGCGGGCACATTCCCAACGGTGACTCCGCCGTCGGACACCGTTGCATTCCATCCACGGTCGCGCATGCAACTGGCGAAGTTCAGCAATGCTCGCTCGTGAGAATCGGCAGTCGGGATGACCTGTCCGTCCGGTTGAGGCGCATCAGGAATTCCCTGGCAACCCGCAACGGCAAGACCCACAGCGAACATGTAAGTCATGCTCAGATTCAGACGACTCATACGTGGAGCATATCGATCGGCACAAAGAACCGATAGACCATTTCGTCGAGCACCGACGATTGCTCCATCCACGCATTCCGCTTCGAGAGTCTGCGCAGATTCCAGGCTATGGGACGCGGAGTTCGGTGATCGGGTCGCGACGACTAGCAACGAAGGCAGGAAGAAACGCAGCTGCGATTGCAGTGGTCACGGCGAGGATACATGTGGCGACCAAGAATGATGGTCCTGGAACCGGATCGCCCATCGCGAGCAGTGTGCTGACGCCCGCAATACTACCGATAGCGGCGCCAATCGCCGCGAGTAGGCCGGTTTGCGTAAGTAAGAGGCCAATTATGAAGGAGCGCGTTGCTCCAAGGGCACGACGTCGGCCAAAATCCTTGCGGCGCAACATGACAAGTCCGTAGAGCATGATTGCCACCAGTGTCCCCGTGATGCCGAGCACGATCAGCACGAGCCCACGGGAGAACGATCCGAGTTGACCCTGGACGATTTCACGCAGTTGTGCAAGTGATTCGCTGGTTTGCACTGTCACTTTAGTAGGGTCGTCGGCCGACAAGAGCGATAGAACTACCTCAGAGACAGGCGCTACCAATTCAGGGCGCGTTGCGATCACGACAAGAATATTGACAGTTTCCGTGCCCGTCGGGGAGGCGCGGGGGATCAGGACAACGGGCTCGAATGCTTTTAGAAAGTCTGGTGTAGAAATGGCACCCGCGATCGCGAAGCCCGTTCCAGTGGTGAGTGTGACACTGCCAGCCCCTTCCGGCAGACCCAGTTGATCGAGAGCCGCCGAAGATGCGTATGCAACACCATCAGGGAGAGGAATGTGGCGCGGGATCCCGAGGCGATCGAGATTTGTGCCATACGCGTAACGGACCGGGACGTGCGTGCCATCAGGGATTAACGTGTTTGTTGCATCAACGGCGGAAGAGAATGCAGCGCTCCACTCGATACCCTCAACGCCGCCAATTCGCTCAATTACGTCGCTAGTTAGACCGGCACCATCCTCGGCGCGGATTGTGATCGAGCGAGTGCCAGCAGCGTCAATCGAAGCTAGTACAAGCTGTTCGGCCGCGACAGTGCGTCCCGTGGTGAGCATGACTGTCACTATCATTCCTGCCACCATTAGGAGCGCCAGGACCGACGCGACTGGCTGAGACCTAGCGGATGCGATTGCCTCCCGGAAAGTCGCTCCGGCGCCGCTCAAAGCTTAATCTCTCGATCACAGGAACCAGCGACCTCTGGTGAATGTGTCACCACGACTACTGCCGCGCCAGTCGCCGCGTAGCCTCTTAGTGCATCCACTACGAGTTCACTCGTGGCCGGATCAAGGTTGCCGGTAGGCTCGTCGGCGAGTAGCACTTGAGGAGAATTTAACAGCGCTCGACAGAGAGCGATTCGCTGCGCCTGCCCTCCTGAAACCTGACCGGGCTTGCGATTCGGTGGAACGTCGACGCCAAATCGATCAAGTAGCTCCAAAGCCGTCTTCCGTGCGTTGGGGTGGGAACCTCCCCGTCGATACAGTGCTGTCTCCATTACGTTGTCGAGTACGCTTCGCGTGGTGTCGAGCGCGGCATCTTGGAAGACAAACCCGAACAGATCCGCCCGCAACTGCGCCCTCTCCGCGTCTCGCAGTAGCCCGGTAGGAATGCCGCCCACTATGATCTCCCCTTCCCGCGGATTCAACATCAGTCCAAGAAGGTAGAGCAGCGTCGACTTGCCTCGTCCCGATGGACCCGTCAACGCCGTCATCGCCCCCCTCGAAAAAGAAGCCGACCATCCGTCGAGCACGGCGACTCCTGGCGAGTACTCGAACACTATCCCCCGCGCTTCCAGGACCACTTCCCCCGCCAAAGGTGACTCGACGTCATGAGGCTCCGGAATATTCATGACCTGGGGCCCGTCGCAGGAACGCGCGTACGGGTTCCTTCGGGAACCCCTTCAATGACGCTAAACCCCCTGGCCGAAGCGATCACCGTCACCGTCACGTGTCTGCCAGTCTCATCAATCACTGCAACATTTCCGTCGGCACCCACTACCAGTGCTGCCGATGGCACGATGAGCCCCGCGACGGTCTCCTGGGTCACAATTCGGGTCTCCAAGCGAGCCTGGCCCGACACAGGCACCTGTGCGCAGGAGCCACCACAAATCGCTCCACCATTCACTCCGCCTAGCCCAATAGCGACCAGGCCAGTGTCTTCGTTCTGCTCATGATCAATTACAAGAGCTTCCCAAACTTCTCCTAGTGGTGCCGTAATCTCCACTCGCGTTCCAATAGGCATCATCGCGGCCTGCGCTTGATTTGCCGGCACCACAAACGTCGGGGCTGCAGCCAATCCGCGCACCACCTCTTCGCCCCCCATGACGGACCTGCCGCGCGAAAGCACCTGCGTATCCAAAGACAATCTAGTCGGCAGCTGCGGAACGAAAATCAGGTCTCCAGCCTCGACGATGCCTGTCCTCGGCAAACCTAGTGATTTCTGCCACGCCTCAATGGCAACTCGAGTGCCAGACCCCACCTTTCCATCGGCAGAACCACGGTATAGACCCAGCGCCTTGAGCATTTTCTGAAGTTGGGCGACGTCCTCACCTTCTGCGCCCTCGTGAATTGCGCGGAACGTTGGCACTTCCCCCTGTGCCACAACCACGGGCCGCTGGTTCACGTGATACAGAACCGATCCTTGCATCACTTCGTCGCCTTGTTCCACCGCCACCTGTGTCACAACTCCGGTAGCCATGTTTGTGCCGACAGGGAGGGGCGTCCACTCTGCAAGAGTGTTCAGCTTAATGCTCGACCCGACTTCGCCCGCCTTTACCTCCACGAAGGTGTGCCCCTTTGCATCCAGAGGATCAGACGCCGGAGCAAGGACCGACATCGCGGCCCATCCAACCGCAGTGCCCACAGCCAGGATTCCGATGCCCGTTACGATCAAGATACGGGCTGTCTTTAGCCGCCGGGCGCGCAACTCCAATACAGAACCATCAGGCATTATGAAAACTCATTTCCGTAGGCGATGCGATTAGCCTTCCATACGCATTGGCGTTTGGGCGAGCAAGAGCGGTCGCGCGCGCGTGAGGTCTGGGCCATACGTGTTGAAGTCACCCGACCGGCTCGCTCTACAACGACTGACATGCTCGGCATGGTCGAGAAGTTGAGGGCGAGATGCCAGCGGTGGAGTATTGGCTCTCACGCCTGATGCCGATGCCCCACTCAACTGGTTGATCGGCCGAGATCAGAGCATCGTTGGCCCCATGAGAGGGTTGCGGGCATAGCTGCCCTGGTTGCGGGCGCATTCGGTCCCGCACGAAGCCCGGAGCATGCGTCATCCGCACCGAAATCACCACCACGTTACGTACTTCTGGTGAAGTGCAGAACACCTAAGCGAGGAGCTAAACATCGCCATCTTCCAGCCTAAAGGTCGATAGTTCGGATTATTGCGACTATCGCGCGACGCGATCATGCCCAAACAGCATGAACGCAATAAGGATCTCCACTCTTCAGGATAGAGAGCAGGTGAACCTCATGCTGGGCTATGCCCTGTTCGGGCGCTGGCGGACTGCTCAGATCCGATCTGAGTTTCAGCTCACTCTTGAAACAGGTTCTTGGCCTGAGCCGCGGATGGATCTTCGAAGCACAAGACCGACGAGAAGTGGCACGAGCAGCGGCACCCAAGCGTTCCAGTACACGAACAGGCTAGTCACGAACACCAATGCAATCGTGTTCGATGCCTGCGATGGGCCCGCGGTGAAATCCATGAGCATTGCGGACGCTGCGAGGAGGTAGGCCAACGTGCCTCCGACGATGGCCCACATCGCTGAATACTTCTTTCGGCGGCGAAGCGCGTAGTAGATCGCGCCGAGCCCTATGGCGAAGCTGGCCACGGCCACAACCCACTCAGGGCTGAACCAGTAGTGCACTGCGGTTTGCCACCGGGTGGGCGCAACTCCCCAGAGTGCACCCACCCAGCCGAGCAATTGTGGAGGAAGTGCATGCAAGATGTAAACGGCCACGGCGCTAGAGAGCACCCATAGCCACGCCAGCCTGCCCGCCGTCCGCTCCATGTTCACATCGTCCGTTTAGTATGTGCCGTAGTATCCCGCGAGAGAAACCTCAGGGCATGCTGCGCTGCCGATGAGGCACAACTCGCTAGCGTAGGAACGCTGATATGCAGTCTTCCATGTTGAGCCACCATTGAGGTAGATCTCATGGTTGGGCATCTGCCGGTGCGAGCCCGTGATGATCGACCAGTTGCCGCTTCGAGTTACTGTCATTGTGAACGAACCCTGAATGGCACCGACAGAGCAGTAAGGGTTGGCTGCATTCATCACGAACCGGAGATCGACAGATGATGCCGTTCCTCCAAGCTTCGAGACGCTCATGTTCGCGCTCGATGCCGTGGTGGTGGACACGAGCGTGCCAGCACTGTTATAGACCGTGGTGGCCTTAACGGTTTTCACCGATGTAACGGTGCCTCCGGCAGTCCAGTCGACGTAACCGCTGAGCCGTGCGCGGTATGCCGCTGCGCTGACCCCAAACCCTCGATTGTCCCCACCAAACTTGTATCCGCTGCCGTATGAGCATCCGACCGGTGGAGCGTCCACTCGAGACTGAGGGATGAATGCTGTGTACTGAACCGTTGAGGCGCTATAGGAGGCTGCTATTACAGCTAGCGTCTCTGCCTTGGCCGCGACTTCAGCCGTCGAGTCTTCACTTGAAGAGGGAGTCGAAACGGTCATGCCCCACATTGGCGCCTCAACCAGGACTTTTTCGGAAGTTGTCGCAGAGTCTGGCTGCACCACGTACTCAGCCGTTGAACCGGGGACCGCTGCAGGGTCCCGATACGACGTTTGGTCGGTGACTGCGAGCAGAATACCGTTCCTGAAGACCTGGTAGTCGGCGACGCCGGGAATCGCATCCCATGAGAGATCGACGAACTTTGACGAGGCGGCCGACATCGCTCGGTTGTTGCCCTTCTCAGCGAGGGACAGGTCGACGACGACGGTTTCCCCGCTCCGGGATTTGAAGGCACTAACGCCGGCCTGAGTTGCCGAGCCCTTCGTGACGGACGTGTCAACCTTTGAAATCAGGTGCTGGTCAAGCGAGCTGAGCGTGAATTCAGCGGGCCGACTATCTGCCGCGTTCGCGGCGGCCGGGACGGATCCGAGCAGCAACACCGACACCATTATGAATACAACTGGAGTGCGGTAGTTATTTGTTCGAGCAGTTGTCCGGGGTGTATCTGACGTGCGCATATCGACCTCCATTGGTCTGCTGATGGAACCGGGTGGAACTCAAACGCGCTGAGGCTCCATTCGTGCCTCAGCCGATCGGGAATCTCTCGCACAGCGGTTAGGTGTCCCGTCAGTCCTGGCTGCCGAGTCGGACGCAAGCGGCACCAAAGCTCGTGAGCCAGCGGAAGATGCGGGCAGGGATTCCGTAAGCGGTGACACCCCAGAAAACTGAGCCTGCTGAGAACTTGACTTCATGGCGGGACCAAAAACGCCGTCGGTTGCGAGACCGGGATTCGGCGCACTGCTGCAACCGGGTTTCAGTTCTTTCTGAATACGGGCGACTCCGGTGCTCTGATTTCCCTGTTTTGAGACGCCAGTCGCGGCGTTCGCTGGCGGTCGCAGGAATGCACACGTGCCGGCCGCTTCCCGCCGAAGATAGTGGTGTCGTGGCACAACTTCGTCTGTTGTGGACGGAGAAGAAATAATTGCGCTCGCAGCGGCATCTGCGTCCTCCATCAACGTTACGCCGGTGAGGAAAGCAGCAGTGGCGGCGGAAAATTTGTGCCGTGCACAAACCATTGAATTACCCCCCACCGAAAGCGAATTCCCCTCAATAGAGGATATTGATATATTTTCATCAGTCTTGTCAAGCCTCGTGAGACGAGCTCATGCGACATCCGGACTGCTTTTGCGCAGATTCGCCCCTAAGGTTGAGTTGCAGACTCGCGCCTTGCGCGCCAATCGCCTAGCTGACAAAGGCTAAGACCGGTAACACGCCCACGCCACACGAACGTCGTATCTTTGACGACGCGGGAGCCTCGCCCAGTGCCTCAGCTCACCGACGACGAGCGGACGCGCTGCCTTGACTTGCGCATCCCGGTTGACTCAAAGCCCGCTGGATCGAGCACAAGAGCATCCCGCTGGCCGTGGCCCGCACCATGGTCGTCGCTGTAACCAACGGCGGCTGAACGCAGAAGTTCGGCGTGACTGCGCTTCAGTCTCTCAACCGCTGAAGGAGTCGTCGACGAGCGCCTGCGCGGCGAGACCGACCTGCTTGAAGCGCCCCTCGATCGAGATCGCGAGCGCTCCGGACTTGCGAACGAATGCTTCCGATGAAAAGCATGCCAGACGAAGCATCTTCGTGGGGGTCTCCCCGTAGCTGACGAGCGTGCTCAGCGGCTAAAGCGTTAGGTGCTTGATGAAGGCGCTCAGCGATGGTTGCGTGAAGCTCGCAGACTGAAGGCGTCTAGGGCTTCGAGTATCTCGGGCGCTTGGGGTTGCGGTTGCGGCGTTCCCAATGGACTCTTTGGTGTCGACCATTTGGAAGTTCGGCACCGTAGTGGCCCCGGCAGTCTTCGGCCCCTAGCGCGGATGCTGTCGGCATCACCGCAGCGATGTTCGACAACCTGCGTCTGCTCGCGATGCTGTGCCTCGCGATCCCCGCCAGCTATCTCGCCTCACGGCCGCCCCGACTCATCGACGCTCTCAAGGGGCACTGACGGATGTGCTCGTCCGCTCGAGTTCAGCCGTGGTGTCACCGTCCGCGGAGCTATTTGCCATCTGGTCGCCCCGCGTATCCGCCGTTGCTCGAGTGCTCTTTCACCAGTCTGATTGCGCCGTTGATGTCTATCTCACCAGCGACATACTTCTCCACAACCTTGAGCCCGAAGCTACTAGGCGTCGCCCCATCCAGATTCCAGCTCCCGAGGATATTTCTCATCGCTTCTCGACGTCCACCAACAGGGTCATTGTCGGGCTCCGGTGTCGAGTCTGAGTCTGAGTCTGAGTCCGAGCCCGAGCCCGAGCCCGAGCCTGAGCCTGGGCGTGGGCCTGAGCCTGAGCCTGAGCCTGAGCCTGAGGCATTCGTACCGCCTGATGCCTGTGTCATACGAGACCTCCTGATTCGATGAACTCAAGAACTGACGTCAGCATTGGGATCGGACTTCTGCTTTTCCTACGAGAGCGACGCCGTTTCGGCCAGTCGTTTCGGACGCCGATCGCCATGCCCAGCCAGGGCGCTGTGGTCGCCCAAGTGTACGCAGACGACACCAACCGTTGTGGGGAGATGCATGAGCGGGTCGAATCGCACCCCGAGCTATGGTCGTTACCCCAACGATGCGGCGAACTACGCCTACTCGGCATCGGAGGCTCTGCTTGGAGAGTTGCGGGACTACCTCAAGCCCACTGTAAATACACCCTGCTGCGGAATACGGAAGAGAGAGGTGGCCAGGAGTTGGTTTCTAGTTCCGTCTCTGCATTCGATACCGCGCTATCTGTTCCAGAGGTCGAGCTCCTGCCACCCTTGCGGGAAGCCCATAGTGTTTTCGACAGTCATGCCGCTCACGTTGCCGAGCTTCTTTGCCTGAGTGGGGAGGGCAGACCACGCCCAAGTGCTCGAGGGGTTGACAGCCCGCTCGAGATGAGCCGTAAGGGCGATCAGCATATAGACCTTCTGGCGCTTTTCGTTGTCGAGTTCGTTGAGGTGGCGCAATTTCGGAGGGGCCACCTGAGGTGAAAACTTCGGTGGCACATCGACGGTCGCACGGTTCCAAACTCGATTGTTGTGCGCGCAGTGATTGCGAAGGATGTTCAACGCCCGCAGCCATCGGTACAGCGTGTCCGAACCGTTGCCACTCAGCCCCAGTTCGTAAGCGATCTTCTTCCTGTCGCGAGAGTCCATCAGCGAGTAAAGCCGGATCACACATCCGAAGTCCATGAATCCCGTTGCCACCCAGATCGGGATCTTTCCGCCGTAATGCAGGATGTGGTGTTTAACGTACTCCTCGTCCCTCGCATCGTTCCGAAGCTTCTCGTAGCGGAGTATCCAAGCCTCATGCTGCGTATGCCCGTTGCGGTCGACAGCCTTGCAGGCCAACTCGTCGAGGTGTCCAATGTTGAGGTGACCGTCGCCGGCTCTCTTGCCGAGGGTATAACCCACCTTCGTAGCAAGCCCCACCTCGATTTCTTGAAGGGCCTGAAGCAGCACTGCCCTGAGCTTGCGGTCGAATTCGTAGAGGCGAGTGGCATCCTCCAGGGCTGCTCCTGCGCGGAATGTTTCAGCTCTAGTACGTTTCGCGGCGAGATCTGCCTCAGTCGGCGGTTCGCGGAACGGGTACGTGTATGCGGAGAGCCGGTAATATCCAATTCTCTTCAGTGCGGAAATCGCGTTGGGTCGGTCAGCGCTCGTGAGACCACGCCCGAGCATCTTCGCAAGCTGCTCGTCGTAGGGCAGGTGGTCTTTCATGCTCCCCATCATGGCGAAAAAGAAAACCAGCCCATGTCATCTCTGCGACTCGAAAGTCAATGAGCGACAGCGGGGCTGGTGTTTATACGACCATCCTAGTCAGCGGCGCCGACGCACGCAACGATGTGCGCAGCGCCCCCCAGCGAGAAGGTGGACATCCTCCGCCCTGCAGTTCACTGGTTCGCCTTACCAAACCGTCTCACCTATTGATGATCACTAGCCACGTAACTGCGACGTCAGCACCGAGCGTGACGACAGTGAGGCCTAACCCAAAGCGACCGAATACTCCAATGACCAGCCAAGGCAGGTGGGGGCGACTGCGCACATACCAAGCCGGTCGACCAGTCGGTCCTAGCCAGCGCACTTCGAGACCTGTCCAAATGCGATCAGCGGTTCCGTCGCGGACGATACTTCCTAGATCCAGCAACCATCGAACTCCCGTGACGACGTATGCAAATGCAGCGACAGCAGCCACCACAGGCCACACTGCGAGCTGAGCAGTGACGGCAAGCATTTCGCCGAAGTCATCGCCCGAGTCACTGGAGCGCGAAGCTGTTACACCAGCGAGAGTTCCGAACAGAATCGAGAGGCCGAAGACAACACTCGCCCAGAGAGTCCTCCCGAACCATGCCGCTGACGCAAAGAGAGCGCTGCGATCTTTCAAAGGTAATCGCGGCGGGGAGAGATACAGGACGATGACTGCGGGCAGGGCGAATACCGTAGCTGCGGCCGTCCAGGCTCCGAGGACGATCCCCACCGGCGTCGGAGCGACGGGCAATGCGACCACCACTGCAATCGAAGTCACTGTGGCTACGATCACGATTCCCGTGAGTGCGTCGAGACTCAGAGCCCAGAGACGAGCCGAAGGACGAGTTTTCTGCAGCGAAGCCTCACTCATAGTCTGGTTCTCGAGCCAGAACTCTATCCACGCTCGGCATCCCTCTTAGAGCGACGCCATCCAGTCCTGTGCGATGACTGGGTCGCTGAAGAATCCCATCCTCGAAGACGTTGTACGCCGCCAGTACTGCGACCGCATCGGTAAAGCTCCCGACTGGTTTTTCCCACTGCGAGGCGTACTGAGAATTGCCTGCAAGCCGCCCGGTTCGGACATGGATCCGAACGAGGATCCGTTCGACCTCCCCTGTCGAAGGAGGCACGCCCGTTCGATATCGTGCGAACAGATTGTCCACAAGCGAGCCGGTCAAGTTACCTGCTGTCTTGCGGATCGCTGACCAGTCGAACGGCTCTGGCGTATACCTAAACGCATAGCGAACGACGTCATTCGAGGTAGCCAGGGCTACGAAGCCGCTGTAGCTGTGGCGCCAGAAGTCGCCCGCGCGCCACCGATCCTCATCGCGGTGACGACGTAATGACTCAGCCTTGCCGACGTAGAGGCAATCGTCACTCGTCGATTCAACAACTTCCAGTTGAATCCCCACCGTCTTGGCAATCCTGATCAAATCCTCAACGTTCATTAGAGCTGCCACAACTCACTCTTAGCGCTTCGCGGGGCTTTTGTGCCCGAGACGCGCCAGGAGACCGAGCTCAATGTGCACCATCCGATATGCCACGAGATCTGTAGCGACAGCAAGGAAGGCGCATGCCCCGATAGGGCATGCTGTCGTCATGGTGAATGGGGACGCATTTCGGAAGGCTTCGACACAGTCGGAGGCCCCACGCGAGTTGTTCCCAGTCGGCGAGGCACGGTCGGAATCGCAGGACAACGCGAACCGCCCGTGGACTCCCTACGACCTTGGCTTCCGTCAGTGCTATGCCGCTGCCTTCGCATGGGCTGAGTCCACCCTTCTAGACTCGCTGCCGAAAGTCATCGATGGAGAGGTGCTGGAAGGTGAGCCCGCCTTCAACTACCTGGTCGACGTTCGGTCAGCGCTCGCGACGGCGGTTTCCAGATTCGTCGTCCACTATGACGCTGCATCCTGGCTGCTCCTCATCCGTCTACTCAACCCCAGTGCTCTCAGGGGGATCGGGCCACACTCGCCGGACTACGACGCCCAGTCTGCGTTGCGAGTCGCAGAGAATCTAATCGGGGAATGCAGAGGAGAGGCCTCCGACGACTTTGCTGAGTCAGGGGTCACAAGCGCTGTGTCGATGCGACTCGCGCGTCTATTGGCGCTTAGCGCACTGATAGATGACCTTGAAGGGGGAATACGGAGCGCCACCAAGGGCATGAAGTACCTCGTCCGCAGGCGTCACAAACCGAAAGTGGTGGAAAGTTCGGAGTTACTGGACGCTCTTTCCGAGTTCGATCTGCGCAATCGCTGGAACTCGATAGAACGACACGTCGAGCCGGATGGTCGCTCCAATTATGGCGATTCGGGTGATCCACCGATGCTGATCGCACTCCGATTCAACGAGGGCTTTGTAAAGGGTAGAACGTGGACTGGCCCGCTCGGTCGCGGCGACGCAGCCGACGGCTTCATCCAGTTCACGGCTCGTGTTTTTACAACCGGCGATTCGACCAATGCTGTCTTGGGGCGCGGGGCGCTCGACACATTCGAGAGTCCGGAAATGACCGCCGCTCTAGTAGTACTCAGTCACACGTTGCTGATCCGGATGATCGAGCGCGACCAGAACGCAGGCACCACGCTGGCGCGATACGGCACCCTGACTCTAGATTCGAAGGATCTCCTCGCTGCGGTCGATACCGCGCTGAGTCGTCCGACTGTCGCGGAATGGTTGGCTTTGCACGACCAACAGCATCTCTCCAGTGAGCGCGTTTTGCAGCTAATCGACCAGCAGTATCGATTCGGGACACGCAGCTACCCCGGCCGCGTTATTTACACACAGGGGACGAAGGCAATCATCGATGTCTGGTCCATTGCGTGGCACGCCACAGTCGGACTTCGGATCGACCCGACAGTGGGCGGTTCGCTGGTGAACGCGACCGCACAGGACTTCGAGGAAGCCGTGCAGTCAAGAATCGATGACACGCCGTTCGCCCCTCCTCCGCACCTCCGGTCATTGCGGGGCAAACCGCTTCGGAGTAACGGAAGGACGATCACCGATATCGATGCTCTTCTGGTTGTTCAAGACAAGCTCTTCTTAGTTTCATGCAAACGCGTGACGCTCCGGGTGGACTATCTGGCAGGAGACTACCGAAGCGTCCGCAACGCGCAGAGCCGAGTCGACCAAGCGTTGGAAGAATGGAACGAAAGGCTCGCTTTTCTACGCCGCGCGCCGGTCGGCGACAACTATGATTTCACCGGTTACGAAATCCAAGGGTTCGTCTTGGTACCTGAACTCGTCTTCACTGCACGACCAGCCGCCCGCGAACTGCTTCGAATCGGTCGCAGGAATCTCTTCTTCACTCGCCTTGAATCATTCGATCAGTTCGCTGCAGTTCTACAGATGGCGTGGGACCCCGGTTTCGCCTCCCCCTAAGAGCCTCCCAACGGATGCCGCGACGGGACCGCGAGCGCCATCGCACCAAGCCAAGATGTCGCGCGTCTCATGCGCCTGACGGCGGACGCGCAGCGATGCCCCGGCCACAGTCGGGGCTCGCCGCCACGTCGATCGGCACCGCGCACCATGGCTCAGCGCGAGTCTTGAGTTGCGTCGCCGCACATGTGCGACTGCAGCTGAACCCCGCATCTATCCCGCAAATTTGCAAGTAGACGGCGATAGGCCATGAGAGCGAGAAGCAAGGCTGATCAGGAGTTTGTCATGCCACTGCTAGTCCGCAGAAACCGCCAGCAAGGTCATACTCTTACTCGAAAGGTCACCGGATCGACGCCGGTCGGAGCCACTGAGATCCTCGTAAGGCTTCTACTTGCGGGGATTTCTTTATTTAAGCCGGAGTTTTCAGTCGACCACTCCGCATAGACCCTGCATTATTCAAATCAGGCCCTCGAGTCTCGCGACGACAGTTTGCGTGATCATTCACACACGTCGAGACACGACGGCGCTTGCCAACGCCGGCCTAGCCGCGGAGTAGCTCCGCAAGCTCGGCGAGGGTCTCGCGGGCAAGCGCCTGAACGACCGCGTCATGACTGGCCCAGGGCGCCGTCTGCGCGGTGAGGGCATTGACGAGTGCGCGGACCCGACGGCGACTCTGCTGGCTGAGGTCTAGCAGCGCGTCGTTCGCGTCATCCATACATGCCATGAGGATCACTGCGTCCTCAGCGTGTCGGCCTCGATCGCGAGAGTCTTCTAGGAAGGCTGCTCCCTTGAGCACGAGGGTGCCACGAAGTGTGGGGACCACGAGCCTGACGGTGTCCGATCCAGTTTCTACGTCGACGTTGATGGTCTGCTGGAGCGCACGAGTGCCGCCGGATATCCCGAACAGAGGTCGCCCCTGGTACCGGTGTCGTCGCCAGATGGACTGCCGGTCCGAGCACATCACGTCGACCCGGTCGGATCCTCGATCGAAGCGATATGCGTGCTTGGTGCTCTCATCCAGGACGTAGCCCGCCGCAGTCAGCAGTGCAGCTGCCTCGGCGAATGTGATCGCATTGGTCTCAAGGTGGAGTGCCGAGTCCACGTCTACTGTCGCGCGCGGCGACGGCAACCCGGCCAGTTCAGCGTGCAGCTTCACCATCAGGCCACCGACAAGTGTCCACGAGTTTTGCGGGAGCACGCGAGCAAGCTCGAAGGCGGAGGGCCAAGGCGACTCTTCCCATGCGCCGGATCGAGCATCGATGCCGATCAGCGGACGGTCGCTCATACGGCTCTCTGAGCTGCTGATAGCCATTCGGCTGCAGCGGCGCACTCGCGTGCATCGCCGTACACGAACAGCGCCATGGCCTCGAGTACTTTGCGGTGCGCCTCGTCACCTTCGACGACGGCGATATCTCCTGAGTCGTCGAGACCCAGACGCGCTCGCCTCGCTGCGCGAGTAGCGTCTTCCGCAATCAGAACGCCAAGGCCCCCTCCCGAGGAGAGGCCCAGCTCTGCGTCCAGCGTTGAGCGGAAGGTCTTCTTGACCTCGTCACTTACGGCACGCCTCAGCGTCACGCGACCACGGAGGATCTGACCAGCAAGCACTCCGACCTCAGCGCTACGGATGCGCTGCTTGAGCCGGCTCCGCTCGGTGCTGGTGAGCTTCGTGGTCGTCCCTGTCGCAAGGAGATCAAGAGCAGCCTGCTGCGTCGTGCTCGACCAGTCGCGGCCGCGGTGCGCGGTGCGCTCAAGCGCCTGCACCTGACGCTGCGAGATCGCGTGCGCCGCGCCCGCTCTCGCGGCAACGATGCGCCCGCTGGCGGCTGCGCGTCTCACCTGCCGGGAGCTGACGCCCAGCTTTTTGGCGACCTGCGAAGTGGACAAGGACATACATATATAGTCCCTTGTCGGACTATATATGTCAACAAAAGCCAGTAGGCCTGTTTTGCTGGTCTCTGTTGATGCCGCTGATCGCTCGGCCTCATGCTCGGGCCCCTCGGTCGTTAGGCCGAATGGGTCGAGCTGAACGCCGCGCATCTCGGGGTTCCGTTCGAGGTGCGAAGCCGGGTTTCAGGCGGGCTTATCGGGGTTTGTCCGTAGCTGCGCTCAGCGGCTAGAGCGTTAGGCGCTTGCCCCGTACGGGGCCTCTGGGTCGTGAGCACCGCTACGAGACCGCAAGTACCCACTAGCCGCGAAAGCAACGAAGTGCCCGCCTCCTGTCGAATCTCGCCATGGGCACTGCTCAGGTCAAGGCATCGCGAGGGCTGGGATGTATGCAACCAGGAAGTACGCCCCGAAGGGTGCGATGGCGAGAGCTGCGACGACCGCGATCAAAAAGGGTCGAGTCCAGGGACGTTTGCTCAGGGCGAGAAGCGTGGCAATAGTCCAAATCGCTGCCACGCCCCACGTGACAACCAGTCCGATTTCGGTCCGATCAACTAAGAAACAATTGCGCGGTGCAGGGAATATCGCCGCACAAACTGCGGGTCCGTTCGGCACGGCAAGTAACCAAACCACTGCGAGAGTGGCAACCGAAAGAAGTGTTGCAACAATAACCGGCCTTCGCGAGATAGGCCTTGGCTTGATCGCCATATTGGAACTTGTCTCAGTCAAGGCTCCCGACCTCCTCGTCATCATTCGTCAGTTGGGCGAAAGCCATTAGCTCTCGATTCTTAGGCAGTGTTGTGAGGGCGGAGCTAAGCCGCCCTCACAACATGCTATGGGGTAGTCGAAACTGTCCATCCTAGTTGGCTTGCGATCTGGGCGGCGGACGTTGCGTAGACCGTGGGGCTGCAAAGCCGACCAGATCCGCCCGGAACACCTTGGCAGACAGCCGGCGAGCCCAGGGGAATTGCGGAGATGATGGACACCGCTCGCCTCCTCAGCTCACCGCTTTGTGTGACGAGCGTGTACCCGGGGCCCCCGCTGTCGCCGTTTCCGACGCTGCATTGACACCGTTCATCGGGGTTGCTACGGCTGGGCTCTCGTTCCAAGTAGCTCTACTCGGGGTGGGGCTCCTTTTGTTTAACGGCCGGTTCCTCTCGACGGCGCTAGTCGCGCGCCCATAGGATCCGTCCATGAGGATGCGAATGGCCATGGTGTGCCTTGCTGCCGTGGCTACGTTGGCCGGATGCACGCTTGCGCCAGCCGAAGTGGCGCCCCCGCTCTCCGCGACGCCCAGCCCCTCACCGGCAGTTCCGACATCAGCGCCGCCGGCGAAGGAAATTGCTGCCCCTGACTGCGACGACACAGTGCCGTCGTTCCACAGAGAACAGTTCGAAACCAGTGACAACGGGATGCGCCTTGAGTCCGAATCCTTGTCTGAGCTATACGGGATCCCCATCCAACAAGGAATCACCTGCACCTCCTCTCCGAAGGACTGCTACTGCGACTACGTAGTGACCGTGGACTGGGGGCTCGTTGATAAGGCCGCGGCAGCGCAACTCGCCGCGAGCATCGCCAATTCCGTATCCGCTGGCCACTCGCTCACTTCTACCCCTGTAGCGGGAGGAATAATCCACTCCACGACTTTTGTGTCGGACTCCGATGTGCTGTGGAACGGAAGCGAACGCGCCACTCTTATCCGGGATGACGGCCAGGTGCTCGCTACAACGACGATTGACAACCTCCGCGAAATCGCGAGTGGGCTCGGTCTTTTGTAGGTCTGCCGTGAGCGGTCACGTTATGCACCAAACCAAAGCTTTTGGTGCAGTTTGCGGCCACTCAGCACGACGTCTCGCCTAGCCGCGCAGCATGGGCACGTGCGGGATGCCGTCTTCGAGAAACTCCGGGCCGCACGTGACGAAGCCGAAGCGGGCATACCAGCCCTCCAGGTAACGCTGGGCGTCCAGGATGATCGGCACCGAGCCGCACTCCGCGATCGCAAGTTCCATGAGTTGGGCGGAGAGCCCCTGCCCTCGCGCTGGCTGCGCTGTCGCGACGCGTCCGATGCGGCGGCGGTCAGCATCCGTTAGCAACCGCAGCGTCGAAACCACTGCGTCACCCTCCTGCGCCCAGAACTGCACGCTCTCGGGTTCGAGATCGCGGCCGTCGATGTCGTCGTAGGCGGCCTCCTGCTCGACCACGAAGACTGCGCTGCGAAGCCACAGGATGCGATACAACGTCTCGGGAGCAAGGTCACGGGTGCGGGCCGAGTGGAGGGTGACGGACATTCCGCCACTGTAACGGCGCATGGCGCGCGGCCCGCCCTGCCCCAACGGATATTCTGGATGCCGCACACACCGGCAATGGGGGGCAGCGTGTCAGAAACAATCGCGTCGACAAGCGATAGCCCGAGCATCGGCACGGGCCTCGCATGGGGCGTCAAGGACTCCTTTCTGCGCTACATCACCACGATGCCTGGCGGCTCCGCCACGACAAGCGGTGACGCGGCCACGACCCGTGAAGGCTCGTTCTACTTCGCGACCGCCGACCAGTCGGGCTTCGACACGACAGCCCTCACGGGCACGATCAAGTTCAGCGGACGCATCAACTTTGTCGGGCACTTCGGCGCCCTCAGCGTGAGCCTCGTCGACCCGTGGCTCATCTTGGACAGCGAGGGCGGCTCGCTCTCCGTCGAGTGGGGGACGGGCCCAGAGAGCCGCAGCGAGATCGTGCGCGTCATTCCGGACGCGCCTGTTGCCGCCGGCAGCGTGCTGGCGTGGCGGGCGGCGGAGACCTTCCTGTCGCCGCTGGCGGTTGCCCAGTTCAACAGCGTCTACCGCGCCGGCGAGCCATTCGCTCCCCTCGCGATTCGGGTGCTGCGCTAGCGCTAACCCGTAAGCGACGCGAGATACAGAGGGAACACATACTCGCTCGTGAGGGGCGCGATATCGGCCTCCCCCGTGTCGGCGGGGTCGAACCAGCGCACCTCTGCGATCTCTGCGGCGGCAGCCACGGGCGCATCCGTCGTTAGCGTGAACACCTCGCAGTCGACCAACCACCCCGGCTCGTTTGCCGCGGGAGCGCCGAAGCGCCCGAGGTAGCCAAAATCCTCCGGCGCGACATCGAGGGTTAGTTCCTCCGCAAGCTCGCGCACGATCGCCTCGAGCGCGCTCTCGCCCGCCTCGATCTTGCCGCCGGGCTGCATGAACGCGTGCGTGCCCTTCTTGCGCACGAGCAGTGCGCGTCCCTCACTGTCGAGAAGCAGTGCCGCCGCAAGGGTGAACGTGTGCGGATGCGCTGGTGAGGATTCGGATGTAGTGGCCACCTAATCAGGCTACCTGCGCGCAGACGTGCCCCTGCCCGCTCTGCCGCCGAGGGCTGTCGCCGCCCTCGGCACCATGCAACTCTGAGACCATGACGACGGTCTATACCATCGGGCACTCGACGCATCCGCTCGACGAGTTCGTGAGCATCCTGAAGCACCACGGCATCGGAATGGTTGCGGATGTGCGCACAATCGCACGGTCGCGGCACAACCCGCAGTTCAATGAGGAGTCCCTCGGCCCGAGCCTGGACTCCGCCGGCATCCGATATCAACGCCTTGAGGATCTCGGCGGGCTGCGCCACACAAATAAAAACTCCCCCAACGGCGCCTGGAGAAATCTGTCGTTCCGCGGCTACGCCGACTATATGCAGTCAGCGGCATTTAACGCCGCGGTCGAGAACCTCATTGCCTTGGCCGACACGGTAACGGTCGCGATTATGTGCGCGGAGGCGGTGCCCTGGCGCTGCCATCGGTCGCTCATCGGCGACGCTCTGCTCGTTCGCGGAGTAGAAGTATTCGACATCATCGGCATGGCCGCGCCAAAACCCGAGACGCTGACCCCGTTCGCCCACGTCGCCGGGACCACGATCACCTACCCGCCCGACAGCGACCCGGCGGAGGTGCCCGCGACGTGAAATGACGAAGGGCGCACCCACCACAGTGGATGCGCCCTTCGGACAGGCAGCGGCCCTACAGAGCCTTGACGGCGGACAGCACCTTGGTGAGCGACTCCTTGGCGTCACCAAAGAGCAGCGTCGTGGTCGGCTCGAACAGCAGCTCGTTCTCGATGCCGGCGAAGCCGGGGCGCATCGAGCGCTTGAGGAACACGACCTGGCTGGCCGACGACACCTCGAGAATGGGCATGCCGTAGATGGGCGAGCCGGGGCTCGTCTTGGCCGCGGGGTTCACGACGTCGTTCGCGCCAACGACGAGCACAACATCCGTGGTCTTGAACTTGGGGTTGACCTCGTCCATCTCCTGCAGCACCTCGTAGGGCACGTTGGCCTCAGCCAGAAGCACATTCATGTGACCGGGCATACGGCCGGCAACCGGGTGGATTCCGAAGACCACCTCAATGCCCTTGCCCTCGAGCGTCGTGGCGAGCTCCGCCATCGTGTGCTGAGCCTGAGCCACGGCCAGGCCGTAACCGGGAACCACGATTACACGCTGGGCGTAGCCGAGCAGGATCGCGATGTCCTCGGCAGAGCCGGACTTGACCGGGCGGTCGCTGACCGCGGTCGAACCCGCGGTCGAGCCGCCCTTGAACGCGCCGAAGATGATGCCGCTGACGCTGCGCCCCATGGCTGAGGCCATGGCACGGGTGAGGATGGTTCCCGATGCGCCGACAAGCGTTCCGGCCACGAGCAGCAGCACGTTGCCGAGCACGAGACCCGACGCGGCGACAGTGAGGCCCGTGAACGCGTTGAGCAGCGAGATCACGATCGGCACGTCCGCACCGCCGACGGGCAGAACGAGAAGCACACCACCGAGCAGACCGAGCGCGAGCAGGATGATCGCGGCGACGAAATCACCAGAGACCACGAGCCAAGCACCCGAGGCGAGAGCCGCGAGCAACACGAGCCCCATAACAACCTGCTGACCCGGGAAGGTAACCGGGCGCGTCGTCATGAGTTCCTGCAGCTTGGCAAACGTGATGCACGAACCGGAGAACGACACAGCGCCAACGAGAATCGTGAACGCCACCGCGAGGCCAGACCAGGGTCCATCAACATGCGCGAGTTCCAACAGCGCGACGATCGCCGCCGCACCACCGCCAACACCATTGAACAGCGCAACGAGCTGCGGCATCTGAGTCATCTTGACCCGACGCGACACCGGCGCGGCGATGGCCGAACCGACAACGATCGTGGCCAGGATGAGCGGGATGTTGTCCAGCTCGGTCGAGAGGAACACCACGACCATGGCGATAACGGCACCGACGGCACCGATCAGGTTGCCGCGGCGTGCCGACTTGGGCGAGCTGAGGCCCTTGAGGGCGAGGATGAAGCAGACCGCTGCGAGCAGGTAGAGCCCTGCGGTCCATTCGGGTGAGAGCACGTTCACTTGGTGGCCTCCGACTTAGCGGCCGGCTTGCGTCCGGCAAACATCTCGAGCATGCGGTCGGTGACAACGAAGCCGCCGACGAGGTTGACGGTCGCGAGGAGAACTGCGAGGAGCGCTGCGATGAGCACCCACACATCCTCAGCCTGACCTGCGACGATCACGGCGCCGACCAGGATGATTCCGTGGATCGCGTTAGCGCCAGACATCAGCGGGGTGTGGAGGGTGCTCGACACCTTGGCGACGACCTCGAAGCCCACGAACACTGACAGCACGAACACTGTCAACAGGGTCATGGCATCCATTATTTGTCTCCCTTCGGCGCTGCTGCCGCGAGGGCTTCGCGCGTGGGCTCATGCGTGACGGCGCCGTCGTGGGTGAGGCTCGCGCCGCGCACAATTTCGTCGGCGAAGTCGGGCTCGACCTTGCCGTCGACGGTCATGAGCGAAATGAGGTTGGCCACGTTCTTGGCATACAGACGCGAGGCATCGAAGGGCATCGTGGAGGCGACATCCTTCATTCCGACGATCGTGATCGTGCCACCACCGGGCAGCGAGATCGCGGTGTCTTCACCGGCGACGCTGCCCTCGACGTTGCCACCGGTCTCGGCAGCGAGGTCGATGATCACCGAACCGGGCTTCATGCCGAGAAGCATCTCTGCCGTGATGAGACGGGGTGCCGCGCGGCCGGGGATAGCGGCCGTCGTGATGACGATGTCCGACTCCGAAACGTGCGGGGTGAGCAGCTCGCGCTGGCGGCGCGCGCGGTCTTCTGCGAGCTCCTTGGCGTAGCCGCCGCTGGCATCCGCAGTGCCGAGATCGAGGCTGATGAAGGTTCCACCCATCGACTTGACCTCGTCGGCGGATGCTTCACGCACGTCGTTTGCCGAGACGCGGGCACCGAGGCGCTTGGCCGTTGCGATGGCCTGCAGGCCCGCGACGCCCGCACCGAGCACAAGAACCTTGGCGGGCGGGATGGTGCCGGCCGCGGTCATGAACAGGGGGAAGAAGCGGGGGAGGCGCATCGCGGCCTCAAGCACGCAGCGGTATCCCGCTACGAGTGCCTGCGACGTGAGGGCATCCATCGACTGGGCACGAGAAATGCGGGGAACCAGCTCGAGTGCGAAGGACGTGACCCTGGCGTCGTGCAGCGCTGCGACCGCCGGCAGGCTCGATGCGGGGGATGCCAACCCCACGGTGATGGCACCCTCGCGCAGTGCGCCGATCAGCTCGACCGACAGCGGCCGCACATGGGCCAGCACTTCGAGCTCGCCGGGGGCGATTGAATCGACGACGGTGGCACCGGCGGCGACAAAGTCGGCGTCGGGGTATCCGGCCGCTTCGCCGGCACCCCGTTCGATTGTTACGGTGAGCCCTTCGCCCACCAACTGGCGCACCGATTCGGGGGTGGCCGCTACGCGACGCTCCCCCGGCTCGGGCTCCCTGAGAACTCCTACATTCATGACGCTCCTTCTGGCTGTTGCCGCGTGAAACCTCCGAAAAATTAGCAGCAGACCGACGGTTTAAGAGGCTCGATCTGGGAACACTACGAGATAAGAACCGCATTTCTTTCTATATGGCGGCAGTTTTGCGAAATCGCGACGAGACGCTCTGGCGAGCGCATTCCGGCAACGGAATGGATCGAAAACGCGCGCCGCTGGCCAATTCCCGCTGGGGCATCATGCCGAAAACTTCGCCTTAGCCTCGCCAACCACCCCTTGCGCCTCTCGCCGTCTCGGGTCACCTTGTAGCCATGGAATCTTCAGCGAAGAAGGACATCACCAGGCAAATCGTCGTCATCGTCAGCGCCCTCATCGCCGTATTCGGCGGCTTTTATGGGTCGGGCGCTGCGGGCGGCACTCAGATCGCGGATGCCGCAGGCGGAGCGCTGCAAGAGGACTCGACCACGATCGCCCCCGGCGGCCCAGCGTTCGCCATCTGGAGCGTCATCTATCTCGGCCTGATCGCGTTCGCCATCTGGCAGGCGCTGCCGGCGCAACGAAGCGACCCCCGCCAGCGGGCACTGGGCTACCCCATCGCCGCCACCATGCTGCTCAATGCCGCCTGGATCGCCAGCGTGCAAGCGGGCATCATCTGGCTGAGCGTCGTGGTCATCGCCGTGTTGCTCGCCGTCTTGGTGTGGGCGTTCCTCGTCACGCTTCGGCTGCGCCCCCACAGCATCATCGAGTCTGTCGTGGTCGACGGCACAATCGGGCTCTATCTGGGGTGGGTGACGATCGCAACCGTGGCCAACATCGCTGCGGCTCTCGCGGCATCGGGGTTCGACGGGCTTGGAATCTCTGCCGATGTCTGGGGCAGCATCCTCGCAATCGCCGCCGGAATCATCGGCATCGGTTATGCCGTGCGCGGTGCCGGTCGCCTCGCACCCACGGCAGCGCTGTGCTGGGCACTCTCGTGGGTGGCCTTCGCCCGGCTCACCGGAGATCTCATCAGCACCCCCACTGCGATCAGCGCCATCGTCTCGGCGAGCGTGCTCTTGATCGTCACCGTCACGATTCGGGTGCGCAGCGCACGGAGTTCACGCATCGCAACCACGGGCTCACCGCTGCCGAGCAGGAACCGCTAAGCCAACCCCGCTTAGGCTTATCCACATGGCAACCATCGACCTGACCAACGCCGACTTCGAGAAGACCGTGACGGCCCCCGGCATCACGCTCGTGGACTTTTGGGCGGAATGGTGCGGCCCCTGCAAGCAGTTCGGCCCGATCTTCGAGCAGGCGAGCGAAACCAACACCGACGTGACCTTCGCCAAGGTCGACACCGAGGCCGAGCAGGCACTTGCCGCGGCCGCTGGCATCACCTCGATCCCAACCCTGATGGCGTTCCGCGACGGTGTGCTCGTTTTTTCACAGGCTGGCGCGCTGCCGGCCCCGGCACTCGACGAGGTGATCACGGCCGTTCGTGGCCTCGACATGCAGCAAGTGTGGGCGCAGATCCGCGCTCAGGAGGCCGAGCAACCGACCGCGTAGGGCTTGCGGCGCCAGCCCTGCCTGGAGGAGCCTTTAGAGCGTCTGCGCGGCGAACGTGTCGCAGGCGCCGGTGCCGCCCTCATACCCGGCTTCAAACCACCGCTGCCGCTGATCGCTTGATCCGTGCGTCCACGTGTGCGGGTTCACTTCGCCTCCTGCGCTGCTCTGGATGCGGTCGTCGCCGATGACGGATGCCGCATTGAGCGCATCCTGAACCTGGGCGCGCGTCACGGGCTCAAGCAGCGTCTGCCCATTGGCATCGGGCACCGAGGAGGCCCCACCAACCCAGGCACCGGCAAGGCAGTCCGCCTGCAGCTCGAGCCGCACCGAGTCAGAAGTCGGGCCGCTGTCCCCTCGCTGCGCGCGATCCATAACTCCCGTGATGTTTTGGATGTGGTGCCCCCACTCGTGCCCAACGACATACATCTGAGCGAGGGGGCCGCCCTCCGCGCCGAAGCGCGAGCGCAGCTCGTCGTAGAAGCTCACGTCGAGATAGACCGTCGAGTCGCCCGGGCAATAGAACGGGCCAACCGCGCTAGTGGCAGAGCCGCAGGCCGTTGACACCGACTCCTCAAAGAGCACGAACTCGGGCAGGGCGTAGCCCGACCCCAGCTCCTCGGCCCAGAAGTCGTCGAGCGACTGGGCCGTGAAGTCGAGCCGGCACTCGACAACCGCGTTCGCATCCGCGCCGGTCTCGCAGCCCTCCAACGGTGAGTCCTGTGAGGACGTGGCCCCACCGCCGAGCGCGTCGCCCCCCACCAGTCCGCTCAAGTCAACCCCCAAGAACGAGGAGACGAGCAGGATGACGATGAGACCGACTCCGCCGCCTCCAACCGCGAGGCCGGTGTTGCGCCCCCTCTTGCTCACTCGGGAACCGCTACTGCGCGCGTTGTCGTTGAAAGTCACGCCTCGAAGGTACCCCGTGACGCCATCCGACAGCCAGCAGAACCGCTATCAGTTGGGACGAAACGACTCGACCCCCCAAATGGGGGGGTATCGCATGAGGAATGTTCGGCCTAGTGTTGGCCCCCAATCCCCCATTCGGGGGTAACCCCCTATGGGGGCACCGTGGCTCCCACCGCTACGGATCTGCGCCACCAGCATTACCAGGTTCATCGGATCCATTCACTCCTCAGCCATGCGCGAGGGCATTATTTGGCGTACCCAAATCCGCCCAATGTCTCCTCACGCGTAGTTAGGGGGTAACCGCCCACCCGTTCGCTGTTCCCGCAGCGAAGGCCACCCCGCAGGCCGCACCCGTTCCCGACACCGTTTCGCTTCCCACGGCGAATCGAAGACCGCACCCTCCAGTGCGTTTTTTGCACACCACGCCCCTCTGCTGGTGTTGTATTGCGCCCTCGATCTGACGCCGACGATGCCCCGGATCACCTCGCCCGCTCACCCCGCGAGCGCATTTACCTGTACCCCCGATCTACAGGACGAGCGATGACCCATTCCGGAACGAGCCTTCCCCGGCTCTCTAGCCCCACTAACCGCCGCGACCGCGCCCACAGGTCGCTTCACCTCGTAGAGAATGACCCGGCCCGACCTGTCTCCACGACGTCGGGGCGGTTCTGGGCGCGGCAGTATCGCCATCGACTGCGAGTCACCGATAGCGCGATCGTCGCGGGTATCGTCGCCGCGGCCTTTGCCCTCTCCACCCTCGACTCGCCCCCCGTCACGGGTTCACTCGTTGGCCACGCCCTGATCGCGGTTGCCGCCGCGGCCCTGTGGCTCATCCTGCTGAGCGCCTTCCGCACCCGCGAATACCGAGTTCTGAGCGTGGGCATCACCGAGTACACGCGCCTCGTCAATGCCTGCACCACCACATTCGGCATCCTCGCAATCTGCTGCATCATCGCCCAGTCGGGCCCCATCAGCTGGTACTTCATCTCGGCGTTCCCACTGGGGCTCGTCTCGCTCGTGATCAGCCGCTGGCTGTGGCGCAAGTGGCTCTCACACCAGGGGCGGCTCGGGCACTCTCTTTCTCGCGTGATCGTGGTCGGGCGCAAGGCCGATGTCGACTACGTGATCCGTCAGTTTTCGAGCGCGTCACGGGCGGCCTACGCGGTTGTGGGGGCCGTAGTCGACGGAGGCGCAACCTCTATCGCCGCCGTGCCGACCCACCACGATCTAGACCAGGTCGCGGCGATGGCGGCGCACCTGGGAGCGGATGCCGTGGTCGTCGCCGGCACTCCGAGCGGCCGGGCAGATTTTATCCGCACCCTCTCGTGGCAGCTTGAGGGAACGGCCACCGAGCTCATCCTCGCAACCAACCTCGCCAATATCGCTGGGCCGCGCATCCACCTCAGGCCCATGGAGGGTTTGCCACTAATCCACGTGGAGATTCCGCAGTTCGACGGCGCGAAGCACGTGCTCAAGCGGGCGTTCGACGTGGTCGTTGCCGCGACCGCCCTGGTGGTGCTGCTGCCCGTGCTGGCCATGATCGCCGCGGCCGTGCGCTTCGACAGTGCTGGGCCAGCGTTCTTCACGCAGGAGCGCGTCGGCCGCGACGGCCGGTTGTTTACGATGTGGAAGTTTCGCACGATGACTCAGGAGGCACCCGAAGCGCTCGAGCCGCTGCTGAACCAGAACGAGAGCGGTGGAGTTCTCTTCAAAATGCGCAATGACCCCCGGGTGACCCGCATCGGAAGGGTCCTGAGGCGGCACTCGCTCGACGAGCTGCCCCAGCTGTGGAACATCATCACAGGAGACATGAGTCTGGTAGGGCCCCGGCCACCGCTCGCCCGGGAGGTCGAACAGTACGAAGACCACGTGCACCGTCGCCTCTACATTCGCCCCGGCCTCACCGGCATGTGGCAGATCAACGGCCGCTCCGACCTGAGCTGGGAGCAAAGCGTGCAGTTGGATCTCTACTACGTGGAGAACTGGTCGCTCGTGGGCGACATTGTGATCATGTGGCGCACGGTTCGCCAGGTCAGCCACCCGGTCGGGGCGTACTGATGCCGCATTCCCGCAACCACAACGACGGCCGCCCGCTGCATTTCGCGATGATCGGAACTCGGGGCGTGCCCGCAACCTATGGCGGATTCGAAACAGCCGTAGAAGAGATCGGCGCACGGCTGGTCGAGCTAGGCAACGAGGTCACCGTATACTGCCGCACGGCGGATACAAGCCTCAAGCACTACCGCGGCATGGCCCTCGTGCACCTTCCAGCCCTCAAGCTCAAAGCTGCCGAGACCCTCAGCCATTCGGCGCTCTCCGTCGGCCACCTCACTTTTTCTCGCCGGCCCGATGTGGCCTTCGTCTTCAACGCGGCGAATGCCCCCTTCGTGCCCTGGCTGCGCGCGCTCGGAATTCCCACGGCGGTCCACGTTGACGGACTCGAATGGATGCGCGCCAAATGGAAAGGGCTGGGACGCCGCTACTACCGCCTCGTCGAGAAGCTTGCGGTGATGTGGTCAGACGCCCTCATCGCGGACGCCCAGGGGATCGCCGACTACTACGACCGCACTTTTGCGGCCCCCACAGAACTGCTCACCTACGGAACGCGCATCCTCACCGATGTTGGGTCATCTCGCATCGCGGAATTGGGCCTTGAACCCGGCCGGTATCACCTGGTGGTCGCCCGCTTCGAACCAGAAAACCATGTGGACATCATCGTGGACGCCTACTCGCGCAGCGCATCCACTCTGCCCCTCATCGTGGTCGGCAGCGCCCCCTATGCGGCGGCCTACACGCACAAGATCACCGGCCTCGCAGAAGGGGACCCTCGAATTCGACTCCTCGGCGGGGTCTGGGACCAGGTTCAGCTCGACGAGCTGTACGCAAACGCCCTCACCTATGTCCACGGACATTCGGTCGGGGGTACTAACCCGTCGCTGCTGCGCGCAATGGGAGGTGGGACTTCCGTGCTCGCCTATGACATCGAATTCAATCGGGAGGTGCTCGGAGACGAAGCCGGGTTCTTCGGATCGGTTTCGTCCCTGACGCACCAATTTGATGAAGCAGAGAGCGACCCTGACCGTCACGCGGCGGTGGGGCTGCGCCTGCAGCGACGGGCCCACAACAACTACGACTGGAACGCAGTCGCAAATGGCTACGAGGAGTTGGGTCGGCGACTAGCCGCCGGCTACAGCATCCGGGCTTCACGCCCGAACCGAACGACCACCCGAACCGACACAACACCGAGGTTGCCATGACCCGCTCAGGTTCTGCGCGAATATCTGCTCTTTCGACAAAGGTTGCCGCAGCGCTTACGGCCTCGGTACTCATGCTCGCGCTGCTGCTGGCAACGCCTCCTCCCGCCGTCGCCGACACCGCGCCCGTCGACCCTGCCGTGCCCAAGACGGTTGCTGCGGATGGTCTGCCGACCGTGCAGATCAACGGGGTCGCCTGGTCGCAGGTGATCATAGGAAACACCGTTTATGTGGGGGGCGAATTCACCTCGGCTAGGCCAGCGGGCTCCGCGCGCGGTGTCAACGAAGTGCCTCGCACACATCTGCTCGCCTATAACCTCGCAACGGGCGCCCTCATCACGACCTTTAACCCTGTGCTGAACGGCCAGGTTCTCGGCCTTGCCGCATCCCCCGATGGCACCAGGCTTTACGCCGTCGGCGACTTCACCCAGGTCAATGGCGCGACCTTCTCTCGCGCGGTTGCCTTCTCGGTGCCGACCGGGCAGACCATCAACTCGTTCAAGCCGATTCTCAGCACGCAGGGCCGCGCCATCGTTGCGACGGCAGACACGGTGTATCTCGGCGGCAACTTCACCAGCGTGAGCGGCGTTGCTCGCAACCGGGTGGCCGCCGTAGCCGCATCCAACGGCGCAGTGCTGCCCTTTAACGCGAACGCCAACAGCGCGGTCAATGCTCTCGCGCTCACCAAGAATGGCTCCAAGCTCATCGTTGCGGGAAAGTACTCGACCCTTGGCGGTGCAGCGGTGCGTGGCCTGGGGGCCGTGGATCCCACGAGCGGTGCTGTGCAACCGTGGGCCGTCAACAACACCGTTTATGCATCCGGCGAAAGCGCCGCATTCGTGAGCCTCTATGCCGACGACGACGCGGTCTACGGCACCGCTTGGGCGTGGGGAAAGAACGACGGCAACCTTGAGGGCGTCTTTAGCGCCAACCCGGACACGGGCGCCATCATCTGGCTCAACGACTGCCACGGAGATACGTATTCGGTGTACCCGATGGGCGACGTCGTGTACTCGGTGGGCCATGCGCACTACTGCGGCAATATTGGCGGCTTTCCTCAGCCCGACCCGTGGGTTTTTCACCGCGCGACAGCCACAACCAAAGCCGCTACCGGCACGGTTACGCGGGACCCGCACGGCTACTACAACTTTGAAGGCAACCCCAGCCCGACCCTCTTGAACTGGTTCCCCAACCTGAACGCAGGCACGTATACGGGGCAGAATCAGGGGCCGTGGAACATCACCGGCAACGGACAGTACGTGGTGCAAGGTGGCGAATTCACGACGGTCAACGGTGTTGCCCAGCAGGGCCTCGTGCGCTTTGCCGTCTCGAGCATTGCGCCCAACAAGATAGGGCCGCAGTCGAATGAGGGCCTAACGCCCAGCGTCGTGTCATTCAAGACCGGGGAGGCCCGCGTCTCCTGGCAGGCGACCTCCGACCGGGATAACAGCGACCTCACTTATAAGGTCACTCGCAACGGCGTTGTCGTTCACACCGTGGTGCAGTCGTCGAACTTCTGGACCCGACCCACCATGGGCTTCACCGACACCGGCCTCGCACCGGGGTCGAGACACCTCTATCGCGTCTACGCCTACGATCCGTTCAGCAACGAGGCAAGCAGAACCGCGATCTACGTGACGATCGCCACAGCCGATGCCTCCAACGACTACGCCGAAGCGGTCGCCGAAGACGACCCCTCGGCCTACTGGCCGCTCGATGAGCCGAGCGGAACCGTGGCCTACGACCACGAGGGGTTCAGCGACCTCACCCTGGGGAGCGGCGTGGCGCGAGGAGCGGCCGGGGCAGTCTCCGGCAATGCCGCTTCCGACTTTGACGGCACCTCATCGGGATTCGGGACGACCGCTTCCCCCAGCGCTGGCCCGAGTTCCTTCACGGTCGAAGCCTGGATCAACACCACCACTGACAAGGGTGGCAAGATCATCGGCTTCGGCAACAGCGCTACCGGCAACAGCGGAAGCTACGACCGCCACGTCTATATGGATAATTCTGGCCGCATCTGGTTCGGAGTCCACCCCGGCGGCGTGCGCACGGTCAACAGTTCGGCATCCTTCAACAACGGAGCGTGGCACCACGTCGCCGCATCGCTCGGCGCCAACGGCATGCGTCTTTTCGTCGACGGAAACCTCGTCGGAAGCCGAGACGACGTTACGAGCGCGCAGGCCTACGACGGCGTCTGGCGCGTGGGCGGAGACAACACCGGCGGCTGGTCGTCTCAGCCCTCAAGCAACTATTTCGATGGCGCCATCGATGAGGTCGCCGTCTACCCCACCGTGCTCACCCGATCTGATCTCGTTTCGCACTACGTGGCATCCGGTCGCACGTCGCCGTTGCCCGCAGCACCCGCGGACAACTATGGCAAGGCCGTCTACGACAGCGACCCGACGCTGTATTGGCGTCTCAACGACACGACGGGAACCGCCGTCGCCGACTCCGGCCCCAACGGAAACCCCGGCGTGTTCAGCGGAGGAGTGACCAAGAACGTGGCGGGAGCGATCACGGGCACCTCCAACCGAGCGGTGAACTTCGGCGGCACGTCCGGCGTGGCCGGCAGCTCTGAGCAGTTCACCAATCCGTCGACCTACTCGCTCGAGACCTGGTTCAAGACCACCACGACCCAGGGCGGAAAGCTCATCGGGTTCGGAGACCAACGCACCGCGCTCTCGAGCAGCTACGACCGTCACATCTATATGCAAGACGATGGGGCACTCGTGTTCGGAACGTGGACCGGTTCAACAAACACGATCACGAGCGCGACCGGCCTGAACAACGGCGAATGGCACCACGCCGTTGGCACCCAGTCCTCGGCGGGGATGGCGCTCTACGTTGACGGGGTTCTTGTGGGAACCAATCCTGCGACGGGCGCTCAGGAATACTCGGGGTACTGGCGCACCGGCGGCGACACGACCTGGGGATCAAGCAGCAGCTACTTCGCCGGAACACTCGACGAGGTTGCCGTCTATTCGACCGCATTGCCCGCATCGACCGTTTCGGG
>NZ_JBACFR010000087.1:0-10457 GCF_056262345.1 Homoserinimonas sp. | reverse complement strand
AGCACCCCAGGTTGTGCGATGCGCGGCGAGGGCGAAGTTGCCCACCTCGCCCGGCATCTGCGTTTCGGGGTAGTGGCCGACCCCCAGGTCCTTCTTGTTAAGCACCTGCGTGAGGCTCACACCCTCCCCGATTACGCGAATGTAGTCGCTGCCGAATCTCGGGATGTAGAGGGTCGCAAAAGGTTTGCCACCGGCGACGGCGGCCGTGCTCACGGGCGGATCGCCGTGGTCGACGGGGGCATCCGACGCCACGGGGGGCGCAGTGGGCGCCGTCGTCTCGGCCGGAGGAGCGGTTGGTGCAGCCTCAGAGAGCGACTCGCTGAGCGCCACTGCGCTGTCGCGCTGTTCGTTCCCCACGAGAATGTCGTTGAGCCAGAGCTGCCAACCCAAAAAAAGAAATACAAGAACGCCAGCAGTCAGAAAGAGCTCCCCGAGCACTCCGAATACGCTGACGCGCCCGACGCGCGGAGGGCGTTCGGGGCGAGCTTCGACCTCGCTCGGCTCCATAGGGGCGATTCTATCGACGGTATCCGGCTAGAATCTGCACATGGCCAGATCGACGAACTCGAAGACCGACGCCCCGCGGGAGATCCGTTCGGGAGACGATGCCCCTAACCCGGTCTGGTTCAAGCCCATCATGTTCGGGCTCATGCTTCTCGGCCTGATCTGGATCATCGTTTACTACATCAGCCGAAGCGCCCTGCCTCTGCCCGCCTTGGGCGACGCTAACATCCTCGTCGGTTTCGGCATCATGTTCGTGGGCTTCCTCATGACAACGCGCTGGCGATAAGCGCTCCCTCAGCAATAGAAAAGACCCCCTGGCCGGTGCCGGGGGGTCTTTTCTTGTGCTGTCATCACGATGGGCACCCGGGGGACAACTACACCGGTGTAATTATCCCCATTGTGGAATAACCTGTGGATAACTTCGGGGATGACGGGGATTAACCGGGGATAAGTGGTCTTAAAGCCGGGGATAACCCTGTGGATTGCTGTGGAAAACCGTGTCCCTGTGGATAACTTGCTTAGAACCGTATCCACAGGAGCGCAGAACCAACGACCGAGAGGATGATGAGGCCGATCAGCACGGCAGCCAAGAGCAGGATCTGTGCGCGCTGCTGATTTCTGCGTCGCGTTTTCATCAGAATGAACGCCACAAGGCTTCCGACGAGCAGTCCGCCCACGTGCGCCTGCCAGGCGATGCCGGGCACAACAAACCCGATCACCAGGTTGAGCGCAACGACAATCAGGAGCTGCCGTGAATTGCTCCCGAGCCCACGCTGGATCACAAAGAAGGCGCCGAGCAGACCGAAAATGGCACCGGAGGCTCCGACGACCCACACATCAGGCATAAGAAAGAGCACGGCGACGGATCCGCCGAGGCCACTCAGGGCATACAGGGCGAGAAATCTCCACCGGCCCAGCATCTGCTCAAGGATGCGCCCGAAGATCCAGAGCGAATACATATTGAACAGGATGTGGAAGAAAGAATTCTGCGAGTGGACGAACATCGTCGTGATCATGCGCCACGGCTCGGTGGGCGTCAGAACGCCGGCATAGGCCATGGCGCTCGTGACGAGGCCGCCCGAGAGCAACTGGGCAATGTAAATCAGTGCCGTCACGCCGATGAGGGCATACGTGACAACGGGGCCCTCACGGCGGGCACGGGAGAGGGCCGTCACGACTGCTGGCTTGGTGCGGGGTGCGCTCTGGCGGGCCTCACGGACGCACTCGGGGCAGTGAACCCCGACGGCGGCCTGGGTCTGGCATTCCGGGCAGATGGTGCGCCCGCAGCGCTGGCAGAGGATGTAACTCTGCCGGTCGGGATGCCGGTAACAGTGGTCCGCAGATGCGGAAGGGGGCAGGTCGCTCACGACCGGCCCCCTCTCCGTGGGTGTCTCACAGGTATTAGACCTCTTCGATGGTGATGCTGTTGATCACGACGTCCTCGATCGGCTTGTCACGGCCGTCCTTCTTGACGCCCTCGATCTTCTTGACAACAGACTGCGACTCTTCATCCTCGACCTTGCCGAAGATGGTGTGCTTGCCCTGCAGCCACGTGGTGGGGACGGTCGTGATGAAGAACTGGGAGCCGTTGGTTCCCTTGCCCATCTGGATGCCGGCGTTGGCCATGGCGAGAACGTAGGGCTTGGTGAAGTCCAGCTCGGGGTGGATCTCGTCGTCGAACTGGTAGCCGGGGCCGCCGATGCCCTGACCGAGGGGGTCGCCGCCCTGGATCATGAACTCGTCGATGATGCGGTGGAAGATCACACCGTCATAGAGGGGGCGGTTCGTCTTCTCGCCGGTCGACGGGTCAGTCCATTCGCGGGTGCCGGTTGCGAGACCGACGAAGTTGTCCACCGTCTTGGGGGCGTGGTTGCCGAACAGGTTGACCTTGATGTCACCGAGGCTCGTGTGGAGGGTCGCTACATGTGTGTGCATGCCGATCAGTATTTCATCGTTGGGGCCCCTGAGCCGCATAGTTCGCTTACAGCGCGGAGCATTCACCTAATACTCAGGCCGCTCACAGAGCAACGCGTGGGAGGATGGATGCGCTCCACCCGCCGCAGACTGGAGGTCACTCATGGCTTTGTCCCGCAAACGTTCCCGTGAACTGAAGAAGCTGAAGAGCAACGCTTCGGATGTCTGGGATGACCAGCGTGAAGTTCTGGAACACGCCAGCAAGGTCATCCGCGAGGCCGGACGGCAGGTGGGGTACATCAGCAGGGATGAAGTTGCCCCGCGCGTCCGCGACACTATCGACCACCGTGTGAAGCCCACGCTCGCCACGGGAGTCAACGCCACTCGTTCGGTGGCCGAATACACGCGCGACCGCATCAGTCACGACATTTTCCCCTCCGTTGCCTCTGCGATCGCCTCGGCTCTGGCTGTCATTGAGGTGGCTAAGGATGCCCGCGTAAAAGAGGCGATGAAGCAGGTTCGCAAGGCGAGCGCCCGCACCGAGCACGCCATCGAAGTTGGGAGCAAGAAGGTGAAGAAACGCACTAAGCAACTGCGCAAGCAGGTCGGCTTCGTTCCGCCCAAGTCAACGCCCGGCCCCGGCCGTTACATCGTGATCGGCGTTGGTCTCGTGGCCCTGGCTGGTGTCGGTTACGCCGTATGGCAGACCCTACGTGCCGATGACGACCTGTGGATTTCGGACGAGCCCGAGGACTATCCCAAGCCAGAGGCGCTCTAGCCTCATTCGAACATCGAGCAACGCCGTCGACCCGAGAGGGTCGGCGGCGTTGCCCCGTTAACCCGGGTTTTTTGTCATTCCTCTTCGGTTAAAACTTCGACAGGGACGAATCACAAGAATTCTTGTCATTCGAATTACGCGCCTGTAATTTATCCACAGGCCCCTCCACAGTGTGGACAACTCGGGCTCGGGGGTAGCGTGGCACTATCGGCACTGCGCCGATGTCAGGGAAGACCTCTTGATCGCGCGTCGGCCTCGCGGCTGCCGCCACGATATGGTCGCCTCCTCTGGGTAAATCAAGGAGCCATTGTGCCCACCTCACTACCCGCCCACCCGTTCTCGGCCGTCATCTACTGCGACGGTCAGTTCGGCGAACAAGACGGAAAGACTGCCAACGGCCTGGTGCGTCACTCCGAAAAGTACGAGATCGTCAGCGTGATCGATGCGAGCCGTGCCGGCTTCGACGCAGGGATGTACCTCGACGGCGTGCCGAACGGCATTCCACTGGTCGCGAGTCTGGCCGAGGCTATCGCCCGTACAGGCACAGTGCCCGCCTATCTCATCTGCGGGATCGCACCGGCAAGTGGCATGCTGTCGCGCGAACAGCGCTCGGTGCTGCTGGATGCCATCGGCCGCGGAATGAGCATCATCAACGGACTACACGAGTTCTTGAACGACGATGCCGAGTTCGTCGCCGCGAGCATCGCCTCCGGCGTGACCATCACCGATGTGCGCCGACCCAAGGACAAAAAAGACCTCACGGTGTTCACAGGACGGATATTCGACGTCCCGTGCCCTCGCATCGCAATTCTGGGCACCGATGGTGCGATCGGCAAGCGCACCACGGCGACGCTTTTGGTGCAGGCACTCAACACTCGTGGCATCCGCGCCGTCATGGTGGCGACGGGCCAGACATCGCTCATTCAGGGCGCCGCGTACGGCGTAGCGCTCGACGCGATAGCCCCGCAGTTCTGCTCCGGCGAGCTAGAGGCTCAGGTCGTGGCGGCCTACGAGGGCGAGCTCCCCGATGTGATTGTCGTGGAGGGCCAGGGGGCGCTCAGTCACCCCGCCTACCTCACCTCGGCGTACATTCTGCGCGGCAGTAGGCCGTCAAGCGTCATTCTTCAGCACGCTCCCGCACGGCGCACGCTGGGCGATTACCCGTCGATCCCCATGCCGACCATTGCCAGCGAGAGGGCGCTGATCGAGTCGTTCAGTGAGACCACGGTGATCGGCGTCACGATCAATCACGAAGGGCTCGATAGCGAGGGAATCGCTGCCGCGATTCTGGACGTGCAGATGGAGAACGACTTACCCGCTACCGACCCGCTCACCCGGCCGATCGACGAGCTAGTCAACATCGTGCTGAAGGGCGTTCCTGAACTAGCGGCCACCCTTTCGGCGACAACCCGCTAGCGCCAGCACCAACTCCCCCAACAAAAAAGTCCGAACTTCTCACCGGCAGGCGGTGGGAAGTTCGGACTTATCTTGTGGAGCCTAGGAGATTCGAACTCCTGACATCTTGCTTGCAAAGCAAGCGCTCTACCAACTGAGCTAAGGCCCCGGAACCGCTACCCTCCCGAAGGAGAATATTCCGAGCTGCTGTGCTTTTTCCGAAGAGAAAGCACAGGGTGTTGCGGTACTGCGTGGGGATACCAGGACTTGAACCTGGGACCTCTTCGTTATCAGCGAAGCGCTCTAACCGCCTGAGCTATATCCCCGTGGGCAGATACGAGAGTATCGCACGCAGCCCGATTCTCTAAATTGAGGGATCTAACGGAATGCCCAACTCGGCATCCATCCCGTCAAAGAGAAGTTTTTAGTTGTTAGTGAAGCCGACGAGCAGCCCGCCGGTGACGCGCACCGTGAGGTTGTACAGCATTGCCGCGATGGCGCCAAGGGCGGTTCCCACGATCGTGTTGAGCAGCGCAACCACAATGGCCGAGCCGAGCACCTGAACGATCGAGAAGCTAGCCATCAGCGAGAAGGACTCGTCACCAGTGACATCGCCGAGCAGCGAATCCAGGTCGGTGAAGATTCCGGTCGATGCGAGAACCGTCCAGACCAGTGCCGAGACCACGATGAGCACAACGCCCAGCGATGCCGCCAACAGGAACGACAGCTTGATGGCCGACCAAAAGTCGATGTAGACCAGCCGCAGGCGAACCTGCTTGCTGTTGGGGGCCTTCTGGGACTTGCGCTGGAGTTTCTCGGCGATGCTACTCATCCGGGGTCTCATCCTTTTCTTCGGTATCGGGCGCCGCAGCTACGGGGGCGTCAAGGGCTTCGGGTGAGCCTGCACCATTCTGGGTGTCATCACTGGGCAGTTCCTGACCCTGGAGATTGCGCTCCGAGTTTTTCGCCACCGCAATGATTCTGTCTTCGTCCGCAAAGCGAGCGAAAACGACTCCCATCGTGTCCCTACCCTTCGCCGGGACTTCGGCGACTGCCGAGCGTACCACCTTGCCGCTGGCAAGGACCACGAGAACCTCGTCGTCCTCTTCTACGATCAGGGCACCGGCGAGGTCGCCTCTGGCCTCCTGAAGTTTGGCCACCTTGATGCCAAGACCGCCTCGGTTCTGCACACGGTACTGGTCAACGGAGGTGCGCTTGGCGAAGCCGCCCTCGGTAACGACGAAAACAAATCCGTCATCAGTGACGACCGAAGCGGAGAGCAACTGGTCCTCGCCCTTAAAGTGCATTCCGATAACGCCGGAGGTAGCACGACCCATGGGGCGCAGGGCGTCGTCGGATGCGGTGAAGCGAATCGACATTCCCTTGCGCGATACCAACAGCAGGTCAGAATCTTCGTCGACGAGCATCGCCGAGACGAGTTCGTCTCCCTCGCGCAGGTTGATCGCGATGATGCCACCGGAACGGTTGGTGTCGTACTCGCTAAGCGCCGTCTTCTTTACGAGGCCGCCGCGCGTTGCGAGGGCCAGGTACTGGGCGGCCTGGTAATCGCGGATGTCGAGGATCTGTGCGATCTCCTCCCCCGGCTGCAGGGCGAGAAGGTTGGCAACGTGCTGGCCCTTGGCATCGCGGCCGGCCTCCTGCACCTCGTATGCCTTGGCACGATAGACGCGGCCGGTGTTCGTGAAAAACAGCAACCAGTGATGCGTCGTGGTCACGAAGAAGTGCTCGACGACGTCGTCAGCGCGGAGCTGGGCGCCCTTGACTCCCTTGCCACCGCGGTGCTGGCTGCGGTAGTTGTCGCTGCGGGTGCGCTTGATGTAGCCGCCACGGGTGACGGTGACCACCATCTCCTCTTCGGGGATGAGATCTTCCATGTTCATGTCGCCGTCGTAGCCGTACATGATCTCGGTGCGCCGGTCGTCGCCATACTTGTCGAGAATGTCGGTGAGCTCCTCGCTCACGATCTCCCGCTGGCGAACGGGGCTCGCGAGAATGGAGTTGTATTCGGCAATCATCAGCTCGATCTGGGCGTGCTCGTCCATGATCTTCTGGCGCTCAAGAGCGGCAAGACGACGCAACTGCATGTCGAGGATGGCGCGGGCCTGGAGCTCATCGATCTCCAGCAGCGACATGAGGCCGTCGCGAGCATCTTCAACGGTCGAAGAGCGTCGGATGAGGGCGATGACGTCGTCGAGAGCATCGAGCGCCTTGAGGTACCCCCGCAGAATGTGTGCGCGTTCTTCTGCCTTGCGCAAACGAAACTGCGTTCGCCGAACGATGACCTCGATCTGGTGAGCGACCCACGCAGTGATGAACCCGTCGAGGGCTAGCGTGCGCGGCACGCCGTCCACGATCGCGAGCATGTTCGCGCCGAAGTTCTCTTGGAGCTGCGTGTGCTTGTAGAGGTTGTTGAGCACGACCTTGGCAACCGCGTCGCGCTTGAGCACGATGACGAGGCGCTGACCGGTGCGGCCGGAGGTCTCGTCACGGATGTCGGCGATTCCGGCGAGCTTGCCTTCCTTAACAAGATCAGCGATCTTGAGCGCGAGGTTATCCGGGTTCACCTGGTAGGGAAGCTCGGTGACAACGAGGCAGGTGCGACCCTGCAGCTCCTCGACGTTGATGACGGCGCGCATCGTGATCGACCCGCGGCCGGTGCGGTAAGCATCCTGAATTCCCTTGACGCCAAGAATCTGTGCGCCCGTGGGAAAGTCTGGTCCCTTGATGCGCTGCGTCAGAGCTTCAACAAGCTCCTCGTGCGAGGCCTCGGGATTGGCCAGGTGCCACAGGGCTCCTGCTCCGACCTCACGAAGGTTGTGCGGCGGAATGTTCGTGGCCATACCAACGGCAATACCCACGGAACCGTTGACGAGCAGGTTGGGGAAACGGGCGGGAACAACCGAGGGCTCCTGCGTGCGGCCATCGTAGTTGTCCTGAAAGTCGACGGTCTCCTCTTCGATATCGCGCACCATTTCGAGCGCGAGCGGAGCCATCTTTGTTTCGGTGTATCGAGGGGCGGCCGCGCCGTCGTTTCCGGCGGAACCGAAGTTTCCCTGACCGAGAGCTAGCGGGTATCGCAGGCTCCACGGCTGCACGAGGCGAACGAGCGCGTCGTAAATTGAGGAGTCACCGTGCGGGTGGAACTGACCCATGACCTCGCCGACGACGCGAGCACTCTTGGAGAAAGCCTTGTCGGGGCGGTATCCCCCGTCGTACATCGCGTAGATGACGCGGCGGTGAACCGGCTTGAGGCCGTCGCGCACGTCGGGCAGAGCTCGCCCAACGATCACGCTCATCGCGTAATCGAGGTACGACCTCTGCATCTCGAGCTGGAGATCGACCTGCGTGACCTTGTCGTGCGCGGTGTCGATCTCCTTGCCGGGGACATGCTCGTCCGCGGCGGGGTTCTCGATGTTGTCTTTTTCGTCAGCCATCTGCCTGATTTCGTCTAATGTTCTGCGTCATCTGAAGTTGTGTGTCTCGATGTGCTCGGCCGAATAGGCCGGTCACTCGACTGCGGTGCAGGTAATCGCGGGGCGATTCACTGCATCAAATGTCGAGGAAGCGCACATCTTTCGCGTTGCGCTGGATGAAGTTGCGGCGTGCTTCGACGTCTTCTCCCATGAGCGTGCTGAAGATCTCGTCGGCCGAGGCCGCGTCATCGAGGGTGACCTGCTGGAGCGTGCGGGTCGCAGGATCCATGGTCGTCTCCCACAGTTCCTTGTAGTCCATCTCGCCGAGACCCTTGTAGCGCTGGATGCCGTTGTCCTTGGGGATACGCTTGCCGCCGGCAAGCCCCATCTCCAGCATCTGGTCGCGTTCGCGATCGGAGTAGACGTACTCGTGTGGGGAGTTCGACCACTTGAGCTTGTAGAGGGGCGGCTGCGCAAGGTACACGTAGCCAAGATCGATGAGCGGCCGCATGTAGCGAAATACGAGAGTCAGCAGAAGCGTCGTGATGTGCTGGCCGTCGACATCGGCATCGGCCATGAGCACGATCTTGTGGTACCGGGCCTTGTCCTTGTCGAAGTCTTCACCGATGCCAGCGCCAAAGGCGGTGATCATTGCCTGGACCTCGGCGTTGCCGAGCGCACGATCAAGGCGTGCCTTTTCTACGTTGAGGATCTTTCCTCGGAGCGGCAGAATCGCCTGGGTGTCGGGGTTACGCCCCTGGACGGCGGATCCACCTGCGGAGTCACCCTCAACGATGAAGATCTCAGAGAGGCTCGGGTCCTTGCTCGCGCAGTCGCGCAGCTTTCCGGGCATTCCCCCGGATTCGAGCAGGCCCTTGCGACGAGTCTGTTCGCGAGCCTTGCGGGCTGCCATACGAGCTGCGGATGCCTGCAACGCCTTGCGGATGACATCCTTTGCCTGCTGCGGGTTGCGGGCGAACCAGTCGCCGAGCGCCTCCCCGGCAACCTTCTGCACAAACGACTTTGCCTCGGTGTTACCGAGCTTAGTCTTGGTCTGGCCCTCGAACTGCGGCTCCCCAAGCTTCACGGAGATCACCGCGGTCAGGCCCTCGCGAACATCCTCACCCGTGAGGTTGTCATCCTTTTCTTTAAGGATTCCTTTTTCTCGGGCGTACTTGTTCACCAGGGTGGTCAGCGCGGCACGGAAGCCCTCTTCGTGCGTGCCGCCCTCGTGGGTGTTGATCGTGTTGGCATACGTGTGAACGCTTTCGCTGTATGACGTGGTCCACTGCATCGCAACCTCGAGCGCAATGCGGCGCTCGGTGTCTTCTGACTCGATCGAGATGATTTCGGGGTGCACAACCTCGGACTTCTTGGCGGAGTTGAGGTACTCGACATAGTCGACGAGCCCGCGCTCATACATGAATGTGTCTTTGCGACCGTCGGTGCCCTCCTCATCGACCCGCTCATCCGTGAGCGAGATCGTGAGGCCCTTGTTGAGGAACGCCATCTGCTGAAAGCGAGTGCGCAGGGTCTCATAGTCATAGACGACGGATTCGAAGATCTCATCGTTCGGCCAGAAGCTGATCGTGGTGCCGGTCTCTGTTGTCTCCTCGCCCTTTTCGAGCGGGGCATCCGGAACACCATTCTGAAAGCTCTGTCGCCACACGTGTCCCTGACGGCGAACCTCGACGGACAGGCGACGGGAGAGAGCGTTCACGACCGAGCTGCCGACACCGTGCAGACCACCAGAAACGGCGTATCCGCCGCCGCCGAACTTGCCACCGGCGTGGAGGATCGTGAGCACGACCTCAACCGTCGACTTCTTCTCGACGGGGTGAATGTCGACCGGGATTCCTCGACCGTTATCGACAACCTTGATGCCGCCGTCGGCCATAATCGTCACGGAGATGGTGTCGCAGAACCCCGCGAGGGCCTCATCCACCGAGTTGTCGACGATTTCGTACACGAGATGGTGGAGACCACGCGGGCCCGTCGAGCCGATGTACATGCCGGGGCGCTTGCGCACCGCTTCCAGACCCTCAAGAACCTGGATCTGGTCGGCACCATAGCTCTCGTTGTCGAGCTTCTGCTCGTCTGCGGTGCGCTGGTGCGATGCCGGTGTGGTCGCTTGCTCTTCAGATGGATTCTCGGGTGACTGTAATGACATCTGAAAAGGGACTCCTGTCCTGTAGGGCGACCGTCGTCCTCGACCCGACTTCACGCGTGAAGATATCGAGGCAACCAATAGATTCTACCAAGGTTCGGCTGTCGAACGGGTGAATTCGGCCTCCTGCGCCACTCTTTCGGCCGTACTGAGCTGATTTGACGTGTTAACCGTAAGTATCGCGAGGGCCGCGCCCTGGAATCGATCTGGGGCCATGTTTCCAAGAAGGGGTGTCCGGCCCAAGAAAGCGCACCGACTCGATATT
>NZ_JBACFR010000086.1:0-13561 GCF_056262345.1 Homoserinimonas sp. | reverse complement strand
GCGTCGGTCTTCGAGTTCGTCGATCTGGCCATGTGCAGATTCTAGCCGGATACCGTCGCTAGAATCGCCCCTATGGAGCCGAGCGAGGTCGAAGCTCGCCCCGAGCGCCCTCTGCGCGTCGGGCGCGTGAGCGTGTTCGGAGTGCTCGGGGAGCTCTTTGTGACTGCTGGCGTTCTCGTATTCCTCTTTCTGGGTTGGCAGCTCTGGCTCAACGACATTCTCGTGGGGAACGAACAGCGCGACAGCGCTGTGGCGCTCAGCGAGTCGCTCTCTGAGGCGGCAACAACCGCTCCTCCGGCCGAGACGACGGCGCCCACTGCACCGCCCGTGGAGTCGGATGCCTCCGTCGACCACGGCGATCCGCCCGTGAGCACGGTTGCCGTCGCCGGTGGCAAAGCTTTTGCGACCCTCTACATCCCGCGATTCGGCAGTGATTACATTCGGGTGATCGCAGAGGGCGTGAGTCTCACCCAGGTGCTTAATAAGAAGGACCTCGGTGTGGGCCACTACCCCGAAACGCAGCTGCCGGGCGAGGTGGGCAACTTCGCCCTCGCCGCGCATCGCACAACCTGGGGTGCTCCGTTCAAGAAGGTCGGCGAACTCCAGGTGGGCGACGCCATATACGTGCAGACCGTGGACGGCTGGTACACCTACCGCTACCGCAATCTGGAGTACGTGCGACCAACGGGTGTGGGGGTAATCGAACCGATTCCTCAGGCTCCCGGCGTTGCACCGGGGGAACGGTACATCACCCTGACGAGCTGCAATCCACTGTTCTCTGCGGCTGAGCGCATTGTCGCCTACGGCGTTCTCGAAGCGTGGCAGCCAGCATCCGCGGGAATGCCGGCAGAGCTCGCTGCCCTTCAGGGGGTGGGCGCCTGATGTACGCTGCCCTGTGGAGATTGTTGCCCGGCCCGCTCTGGGTGCGCATCGTCTGCGCGGTCGCCATTGTGGTGCTCGCGCTTCTCGTCCTCGTGCTCTGGGTATTTCCCTGGGTTAATTCCTTCATCAGTGTTCCGGAGGTGACGGTTCAGTAATGACCCGGGTACTCGTCGTCGACAATTACGACAGCTTTGTTTACACGCTCAACGGCTATCTGCTGCAGCTTGGCGCGGAGACCGACGTTGTGCGCAACGATGATTTCGCAGCGGAAGATGCTGCACAGCGCATCGCCGATTACGACGCGGTGTTGCTCTCTCCCGGGCCGGGTACGCCGGCCAATGCCGGAGTTTCGATCCCGATCGTTCTCGCGGCACTCCAGAGCGGGACTCCTCTGTTGGGAGTGTGCCTTGGCCACCAGGCAATTGCCGAGGCGCTGGGCGCTACCGTCACCCACGCCGATGAACTCATGCACGGCAAGACGTCGATGGTCACCCACGACGACAGCGACTTCTATCGCGACGTTCCCCACTCCTTTAGGGCAACGCGGTACCACTCGTTGGCCATTGTCGACTCGACCGTTCCCGCCGAGCTCATCGTGACATCCCGCACCGATGGCGGCGTGATCATGGGCGTTCGCCACGAAAGCGCACCGATCTATGGGGTGCAGTTCCACCCCGAGTCCGTACTCACCGAGGGTGGGCACGCGATGCTGGCCAACTGGCTTTCTGTAGCGGGACTTGCCGAGGCTCGTGAAACCGCGAAGGGACTGAGCCCCCTGGTCAACCTGGCCTAGGCAATCTCGCCCGAGCCGCCAGCGAGAGCTGCGCTAACGAGAACGGCGCTAGTGGGAGCTTGGGGCTATCCCGAGCAATAGGTGATCGTGATGGTCGACCGCTGCGGGTGATCGCCGGGCGCGAGGCTCTGCCCGGTCACGGTGAGACCGGAACAGTTCTGATCGGGGTTGGCGACCACGCTCAGTTGCAGGGCGGAGAGCGTGCCGTTTGCCGTGTTGATGGGCTGGCCGACCACTGAGGGCACGGTGACGAGCCCGCTCGAGACGATGAGGTTGACGGTATCGCCCTCTTGCACGACGGTGCCCGCCTCGGGATCGCTGCGCAGGACCGTTCCTGCCGCGACCGTAGACGAGTTCTCCTGCGTCGACGACCCGGGCTCAAGCGAGCGGTCTAGTAACGCCTGCCGGGCCGCTTCTTCGGAGAGGTTGGTCAGTTGAGGGATCGACACGGATGCTGGCCCCTGCGATACGTAGACCTTAACGACCTGCTGGGGAGCGACGCGCCGGCCGGGTTCTGGGTCGGTGCGGATGATCTCACCCCGCTCGATCGTGTCGTCCGCGACGTCGAATCGTGACGCGACAAGACCCTTGCTCTCAAGGGTTGCGGCCCCGGCATCGAACTGGGCGCCGACGATGTCGGGAACCTCCACGGAGATAGTGGACCCAAGGTCGGGGGACTGCAGGCTAACCAGCCACATACCCAGCGCGGCGAGTACGGCGATGAGCAGGGCGATGCCTGCCCAGATCCACGCAACGGGCGGCCGGGACTGCGTGCGAACCGCCCGCTCTGTGCCCTCGGATGAAAACTGACGTAGTGCGGAGTCTGAGCTGGTGACGGCGGTGGGAGCCGCACCAAAAAGGGTTGAGTTGAAGTCGCCACCCGCAGCCTTGCGGTGGGGGATCTCACCCGATGCCGCAGTCTCGAGCTCGTCGCGGAACTCCGAGGCCGTCTGGAACCGCTCGAACTTGTCCTTGGCAAGCGCATGCAGAACGACCACATCGAGCGCGGGAGAAACTTTGGGGTTCAAGGTGCTCGGGGGTACGGGCGCCTCGCTGATGTGCTGGTACGCGACCGCAGCGGCGCGTTCCCCGCGGAACGGCGGCTGGCCCGTAAGCATCTCGAACAGCACGATGCCGGTGGAATACAGGTCGGTGCGGGAGTCGACCGTCTCGCCGCGGGCCTGCTCTGGAGAAAAGTATTGGGCGGTGCCGAGAACCCTGCTCGTGTCGGCAACCGTTGCGGAGTTGTCACTAACCGCTCGCGCGATGCCAAAGTCCATGACCTTGACCTGGCCGCTCTGGGTGACCATGACGTTGCCGGGTTTGATGTCGCGGTGCACAACGAGGGCGCGGTGGCTGTATTCGAGGGCGGTGAGGATGCCGTCGGCAATGCGAACGGCTTCCCTGGGCTCGAGGGGGCCGTCGGCGATGATGTCTTTGAGCAGGCGACCATCGACGTATTCCATGACGATGAAGGGAACCTGGGTCTCGTGACCGTTGCCATCCGTGACGGTTTCTTCGCCGGCGTCGTAGACGCGAACGATGGTGGGGTGCGCCATGCGGGCGGCCTTCTGGGCCTCCTCGCGGAACAGCAACCGAAAGTTGGGGTCGGTGGCGAGGGAGGGCTTGAGGAGCTTGATGGCCACTCGGCGCCCGAGGCGGTTGTCGATGCCGACGTGCACGTCGGCCATGCCGCCGTGCCCTATGAGCTTTCCAACCTGATACCTGCCAGCAAGGAGGCGAGTATCTTCAGTCACGTTCTATCTCCAGATTGTTCGGCCGACGCAGTGAGTCTAACGGGTGGCCCCTGGGTGCCACGCCCGCGCGATTGTGCCGCGCGCGCGGCTGCCCTGGGCGACGGCCGAATAAGTGAGGGGCTAGGGGATTGTGGGGACGGGAGGGGTCGGCGCGCCCGCTTCAGGCTCGGTCACCTGCACAACAACGGCGGGGGAGGGCGGAGACGCCGTTCCCGAGCATTCGGCAAGGTAGGTGATGGTGAGGTTGCCAGCAGTGTCGGGCGCTGTCAGCGTGACGTTCGAGGTGTTGGCCGCGAGGGGGTTGCCGGAGTAGGCAGCTCCATTGACGAACACACGGTACGCCGTGCGGCTCGTCCCCGGTGAGCAGCCCTGGTAGCTCGGCCATGTGATCGTCACCGATCCGCCAGCTACGACGGTCGTCGGGGTTGCCGTTGGCGCTGAGGGCTCGGTGGGGGCGGGGATGTTGGCCCACAGCTTTACCGTGACTACCGTTCCCTTGCTCAACGAACCCGTGGGGTTGATGTCGTAGACGCGACCGACGTTATCGGGGTCTGTCGCGACATTTCCGGTGCTGATGTCGGGGGCAAGATCAAGTGCTTCGAGGGCCGCGCGGGCTTCTGCCTCGGTCATACCGACGAAATCGTCTTTGTTAATCGTGACCCTATTGCTCGATGGGCTTGGGGATGGCGAAGGCTTGGGTGTTGCCGACGTCGACTTCGATTCGGAAGGCTCTGGTTCCTCACCGGAGTTCACCGCGAACGCGATGATTACGCCAATGAGGGCAAGGAGCAGCACCGAGATGATGACGATCAGGGGGATCGTCCAGGGATTGCGCTCCTTCTTTTTCTCCTCTTCAGCAGCGACAGCGGCCGATCGGGTCATAGGAGTCGTGCTGGGCGTCTGGAGAACACGCGTGGCGGCATCATCCGTCGCCCCCGCCGCCAGCAGGCTCGTAAAGTCGGAGGCACCAGCAACAGCGGGTACCGCGGCGATAGCGCCAGCGACATCGCCGCGTCGCAGGGCCTGCGCGGCCCTGGCCAGGTGCGCAGCGGTTGCGGGCCGCTCGGACGGGCTCTTGGCGATGCAGGCATAAACGAGATTGCGAACCGGCTCGGAGATCGTGGAGGGCAGGTCCGGTGGCTGCTCGTTGATCTGAGCCATGGCGATGGCGACCTGCGATTCGCCCGTGAAAGGACGGCGGCCAGCGAGGGCCTCGTAGGCGACGATGCCGAGCGAATAGATGTCGGTCGTGGGCGAGGCTGGGTGGCCGCTCGCCTGTTCCGGCGAGAGGTACTGCACTGTTCCCATGACCTGGCCGGTCGCCGTGAGAGGAACCTGGTCGGCGATGCGCGCAATGCCGAAGTCGGTGATCTTGACGCGACCGTCGGGAGTGATGAGAAGGTTGCCCGGCTTGATGTCGCGGTGCACGAGGCCTGCCGCGTGGGCGGCGTGGAGTGCCGACGCCGTCTGCGCCACGATGTCGAGCACGCGGTCGGTGGAGAGCACACGCTCGCGCTCGAGAATTGTGGAGAGAGCCTCGCCAGGGACGAGTTCCATCACCAGGTAGGCGCTGCCCTCTTCTTCTCCGTAGTCGAAGACGTTGGCGATGCCCTCATGGTTGACGAGCGCGGCGTGCCGGGCCTCTGCCCTAAAGCGCTCGAGAAACCCCGGGTCGCCGAGATATTCGTCCTTGAGGATCTTGATGGCTACCGTGCGGCCGATGACCAGATCGGTCGCCTGCCACACTTCGCCCATGCCGCCGATCGCAACGCGACTGGACAGCTGGTAACGCCCACCGAAGGTGAGGCCACTAGTGGGTCTCATTTGTTCAGCACCGCCTCAATTACCTTCTTCGCAATGGGCGCGGCGACCTGATTGCCGAACCCCGAACCGTTCTCGACCACCACGGCGATCGCAACCTGCGGATCAGCGGCAGGCGCGAATCCTGTAAACCAGAGAGTGTTGGGAACCCCCTCGGAATTCTGTGCTGTGCCAGTCTTTCCGCCCACGTCTACCCCGGCTATTCTCGCATTACTCGCGGCACCATTGGCGACGTTTGCGACCATCAAATTTACGAGTGTCGCCGCTGTGGATTCACTGATCGGCGTGCTGAAAACTGAGGGATCGAATCCGACAAGCTCGGTGAGATCCGCTGCGAGAATCTGCTCAACGAGAGTGGGCTGCATAAGCCGCCCCCCGTTGGCGACGGCGGCGCTGATCATGGCGATCTGGAGCGGAGAGGCGCGCACGTTGTATTGCCCGAAGGCCGAGAGCATGAGCTCGGCATCCGATTCGGGCTCGGGGTAGACGCTTGGGGTCGCCGGCATCGGAATCTTGACGGACTTGCCAAAGCCGAACGACTCGGCGTAGTCAGCAATCGTCTCGTAGCCGAGGTCGAGCCCGATCTGGGCAAATGCGATGTTGCACGATAGGCGAAGGGCCGTGGCCAGAGTCACCGTTTCGCCCCCGCCGCAGTTGCCGCCCTCGGCGTTCGAAATCACCGATGAACTCTGCGGAAGCTGCAGGGTCGGCGGGTTGGGCACCGTGGAGTCCGGGGTGAAAGCGCCACTATCGATCGCTGCCGCAGTGACAAGCACCTTGAAGACGGAGCCCGGGTGATAGAGGGCGCCCCCGATAGCGCGATTATCCAGGGGCTTGTTGGGGTCGGCGTTGAGCTGCTCATAGGCCGAAATAACCTCGGCCGTGTTGTGGCTAGCCAGAAGGTTGGGGTCGTATGACGGCTTCGACACGAGGGCGAGGATGGCACCCGTTGCCGGGTCGAGGGCAATGACGGCGCCGCGGTAATCGCCCAGGGCATCCCAGGCGGCCTGCTGAACGACCGGATCGATCGTGGTCTCGACTGCTGCCCCCTTGGGGGACTGACCCGAGAAGATCGCGGCGACCTGGTCGAAGAACTGGTCGTTCGCCGTGCCAGAGAGGTAATCGTTGAGCGCGCCCTCGAGCCCCGTGCTGCCCTGGTTGAGGGTGAAGTACCCCGTGACGTGGGCATAGACCTCGGGGTCGGGGTAGACGCGCAAGAACTTGAAATCGTCGTCGACGGGAACCGACTCAGCGATGGGGGTGCCATTGACGAGGATTGGTCCGCGCTCGGCCGAGAAGCTTTCGTAGAGGGTGCGGACATTGCGGGAATCTGCCCGCAGATTGTCCGCCTGGACGACGCTGATGATCGTGCCCGAGCTGAACAGAGCAAGAAACATGACCAAAACGACGATGCTGACGCGCTTGAGTTGAGTATTCACGTCACACCACCAATCTCGGTTGGCTGCGGATGGTGTCGGAGAGCCGCAGAAGCAGGGCGGCGATGATCCAGTTGGCCACGAGAGATGAACCTCCGGCCGCGAGGAACGGCGTCGTCAACCCGGTCAGGGGGATCACGCGGGTCACGCCGCCGATGACGATGAACACCTGGAGGGCGACCACGAACGACAGGCCAACGCCGAGAAGACGACCGAAATCATCCTGGGCGGAGAAGCCGATGCGAAAACCGCGGGAGACGAAAAGAAGGTACAGGCACAGGATGGCGAACAGACCAGCCAGGCCGAGCTCCTCGGTGAGGCTTGCCACGATGTAGTCGCTGTTGGCCAGGGGGATGAGGTCGGGACGGCCGAGCCCGAGCCCCGTGCCGATGAGCCCGCCATTAGCAATGCCGAACAGCCCCTGAACGAGTTGGTAGCTTCCCCCGACCGCGTCGTAGACCTCGGGGTTGAAGGGATCGAGCCACCCACGAAAGCGACCCTCGACGTAGCCGAGTGTCGTTCCGGCGACGACTGCCCCGCCAAGAAAGAGCCCGAGGCCCAAGAACACCCAGCTTGCCCGGCCCGTTGCGACATAGATCATGACGAGGAACATGCCGAAGTAGAGCAGCGACGTACCGAGGTCGCGTTGGAAGATCAGCACGACCATGGCCGCGGCCCAGATCACCAGGATGGGGCCGAGGTCCCGGGCGCGGGGAAAGCGGATGCCCAAAAACTTCTTGCCGACCATCGAGAGGCTGTCGCGGCTGTCGACGAGATAGGCGGCGAAGAATATCGCCAGGGCGATCTTGGCGAGCTCGCCGGGCTGGAACGTGAAGCCACCGACCTTGATCCACACCTGCGCCCCATAGACCCGGTGACCGAGACCCGGCAGCATGGGCAGCAACAGCAGCACAATGCCTGAGAACATGGCGATGTAGCGGTAGCGCTGAAGCACCCGGTGGTTGCGGATGACCACGACGACACCGATGGCGATGGCCATGGCGAGTGCCGACCACGCGATCTGTCGAACACCCGCAGACTCCCAGCCCGACACGCCATCGGCCAAGTCGAGGCGGTAGATCATGGCGATGCCGAGCCCATTGAGCACCGTCACGATGGGCAGGATGAACGGGTCGGCCTGCGGGGCGACGATGCGCAGCGCGATATGCATGGCAAAGACCAGAACCGCGAGGCCTCCACCCAGGGCGATAACGCTCGTGTCGATGGAACCGACAGCGCCGAGCTGAACCAGAGCCATCGCCGCCCCGTTGATCGCACACGCAACCAGGAGCAAAACCAGCTCGAGGTTGCGGAGCCGTGCTGGCATCCGCAGGGTCACGCGAACGCCCGCGGTTGGCGGGTTCGCGGGGCTCATCTTGGCGTCAGGGGCTGTCATCTTCCAACCTCGAGATGATGCTGCGGGCCGACGAAAGGTTCGGGGCCGAAATCGTGTCGAGTACTCGCTGCTGCTCAAAGGTCGACAGGTCATCGATGCGGATGCTTGTCTCCTCATAGACCTCGGAGAGCGAGATCGGGCCGATGGTCTGCTGAACGCCCTTGTAGATCGCGACGGTGTTGCCGTTGGCGCCCACGTAGTACCGTGACTGGGTCCAGCGGTAGCCGACCACGAGCCCCGTGACAATGAGGGCGATCACGAGGCCGACAGCAACGAGCCACGACACGCGCCGACGGGTGGCCCGGCGCCGATCTTCGCGGATGAGCTCCTGCAGGAACTCGTCCGACTCAGGCTCGAAGTGGCTGTCTTCTGGGAGGGCCTTGAGCGGATGCAACAGCAGGGTGGGCAGGCGAAGCGGCTTGCGAGACGGGTCGGCTGCGAACTCGAGGGGCAGCGCGGCCGAACCGACCAGGACGGGTGGGTTGGCGGCAGAATCGCCGGTCTTATCGATGTCGGCGATGACCACGGTCACGTTATCGGGCGCGCCCTGGTCGAGGCTCTCGCGCACGAGGCGTTCGGCGGCATCCCGCGGCGAGGGGACAGACGAGAGAACGGCGGCGATCTTCTCGTCGGTGACGTAGCTGCTGAGACCGTCGGAACAGAGCATCCAGCGGTCGCCTGGTTCGATATCGACGACGGCGGTATCGATCTCGGGAGAGGCTTCGACATCGCCGAGCACCCGCATCAGCACCGATCGCCGGGGGTGTACCGCGGCTTCTTCTGCCGTGATGCGGCCGCTATCGACGAGTCGCTGAACGAAGGTGTGGTCAACCGTGACCTGCTCAAGCACGCCGGAGCGGTAGAGGTAGAGGCGAGAGTCGCCGATATGGGCGAGGGCAAGCTGATTGCCCACGCGCACGATGGCCGTGACAGTCGTGCCCATACCCGTGAGCTCGGGATGGTCGAACACGGTTTCGGCGATGAGTGAGTTTGCGGCCACAAGAGCCGACTGCAGGGCGAACTCAGCATCGTGGGCCGAGGTGAATGGGCGGTCGGCCTCCATGATGCGTTTGACCGCGATTGCCGAGGCGATGTCGCCACCGGCGTGGCCGCCCATGCCGTCCGCGACGACAAACAGTTGCCGGCCCGCGTAGCCGGAATCCTGGTTATTGGCCCGGATCTTGCCGACGTGAGACACGGCGGCGCTCTTGACGGTCGTTGACACGCCTACCGCCGCAACTCGAATGTCGTTGTGCCGATCTTGACCGAAGCGCCAACCGGCACCGGGGTGGGGGTGGTCACACGCTTTCCTTCAAGAAACGTGCCGTTGGTGGAATCAAGATCTTGGATGACCCAGTCATCGCCCCACAGCATGAGGCGCGCGTGGTGGGTCGACGTGTAGTCGTCCCGGATGACGAGGCCGCTGTCCGACGATCTGCCGATCGTGAGGGGTTCATTGCCGAGGTGGAGCTCAAGGCCCGCCTTGGCGCCCGACGTGATGACGAGCCGCTTGGGAGTGCCAGTGGGTGCACCGCTCGGTGCCGCGGCGGGGCGGGGAGACGCGGCCGCTGCTGGTGCCGCCGCCAAAGGCGAGGAGTCGAAGCTGTTGGTGGCGGCCTGACCTGCGGGGAGTCGGCGGACCCGGTCACCAAAGAGATCGGACCGGAGGGCATAGACCACGGCGAAGACGAAGGCCCAGAGGATGAGCAGAAAGCCCAACCTCAACAGGAGCAACGTCAGCTCGCTCATCTACCGTCCTCGTTGCTCGTCTGCACGCCCATCGGCGGGCCCGCTCGGTGCTGCCTGAGCAAGCACGCGGAAAACGATACGGGTTCTGCCGATAGAAATCACGGAGTCGGGCGCGAGGGGAGCTTTCGACACGCGATTTCCGTTGAGTTCTGAGCCGTTCGTCGAACCCAGATCGTTAACCTGGGCGCGAGAACCATCCCACAGAATCTCGACGTGCTTTCGCGAAATGCTGCTGTCGTCCACCGTGATGTCGGCATCGCTGCCCCGGCCAATCACGGTGCGGGAACGCGTGATCGGGTAGCGCTTGCCGTTGATATCGAGCACGGGCGTCCAGGTGACAGCGCCCTTGACGTTGGCGGAATCGACGTTGATGATTCCCTCGGTGAGCGAAGGATCCTTGGCGAGGGTGATGGAGATGCCGCCAGCGAACTGGTAGTTCTGGGCGGTTGCGTGCTGCTGCACAAGGCTGGTGAGCTCGTCAATGAGAGCTGGCCCGATGGACATCATCCGTGCATGATCGGCAGGCGACAAGCGCACGACGAACGTGTTGGGTACCAGGATGCGGTCACGCGAAACGATCGCAGCGTTCGTGTCGAGTTCACGCTTGAGGGCGCTCGTGATCTCAACGGGTTGGACCCCGCTTTTGAACGTTCGAGCGAACGCGCCGTTGACAGCACGCTCAAGCCCCCGTTCAAAGCTATCCAGAAGTCCCACTGGTTATATTCCTTCGCAACAAATGATGCATACCGCCGCCCTGGCATTGACGATGTTATCCGTATTGGCTGGGGTCGTGGCGGGAGTGACCGCAAAGAGAGTGCTGCGCATTGTGATAATCTCGCTGAGTCTGCGCGAGTGGCGGAATGGTAGACGCGCTGGCTTCAGGTGCCAGTACTCGCAAGGGTGTGGGGGTTCGAGTCCCCCCTCGCGCACACAGGTGATGTCGCAGGACATCGCACACGGCTGGACCCCCGGAGACGGGGGTTCAGCCGTTTCTCGTTTGCGGGGTACCTTGCCCGTGGCGCAGGTCGTCGCTTTCTGATTAAGTGAGAGAACTGTGACAACTCACCTGGGCGATGCAACTCTCGCCACCACCGAAGCAACCCCCGATGCTCGCCGTCGCGACCCGGAACGCACGCGGGAGGACATCCTCACCGTCGCGACCGCCGAGTTTGCGGCCGAGGGCTATACGGGCGCGCGCATTGACGATATTGCCGCCCGCACCCGCACCACGAAGCGGATGATCTACTACTACTTCGGCTCCAAAGAGGGCCTCTACCTTGCGGTGATGGAGAACGCCTACACGGGCATCCGCACCCTGGAGCGAGAGTTGGATATCGAAGGGCTCGGCCCCGTCGACGCCCTGCGTGCCCTGGCCGAGCACACCTACGATCACCACACGTCGCATCCCGATTTTGTGCGGCTCGTCGCGATTGAGAACGTGCACAGGGCGGAGCACATCACCCGCTCTGCGGTGATCCATGAACTCAATTCCACGGCGATCGACACCCTCGAGCGCATCTTAAAACTCGGGGTAGAGGCCGGCCTTTTCCGGGCCGACGTCGACGCGCTCGACGCCCACATGATGATCAGCTCGTATGCGATCTTTCATGTGGCCAACCGATATACGTTCCGCGCCCTTTTCGGCCGCGACCTTCTCGACGACGAGCGTCACGAGCACTACCGGGCTCTCGCTGGAGATGCGATCGTCGCGGCACTCACCGACGTGCGCCAGACTGGGACGTAGAAGCGCAACGCTTCACCCACATCAGACCACGTCGAAAGAGTTCCGATGTCTGCAGAACAGCCCATCATCCTCGTGCTTAACGGGCCGAATCTCAACATGCTGGGCACTCGCGAGCCCGCCAAGTACGGCAGCGAGACCCTGCTGGATGTCGAAGCTAAGGTGGCCGCCGCCGCCGCCGACCTCGGGGTGACCGTGGAGTTCGTTCAGAGCAACCACGAAGGTGTTTTGGTCGACACCATTCAGGCGGCCCGCGGACGTGCCTCTGGAATTGTGTTGAACGCGGGGGCGTACACCCACACCTCAGTGGCCATTCGCGATGCGGTTTCGGCCGCCGAGGTGCCCATGGTCGAGGTTCACATCACCAACGTCCACGCCAGAGAGGCGTTTAGGCATCACTCCTACCTCTCCGACGTCGCGGCAGCCGTGATCGCCGGTGCGGGAACGCTCGGCTATGTCTTTGCGCTGCAGTACCTCGCCGAGGCCGCACGCTCCCGCTAACCGCGTCAGCGCGGCCGGGCCGCTACTCGCCCCTCTGGTAGCTGTCGGGGATTCCGTCGGCGTTCTCGTCGATCAGGTCTTCTGCGGCAATGGCCTTGTAGTGGCGGTTGCGGGCGATGAGCACGATGCTGCCGAGAAGGGCCGCGAGGAGCGAGGCGCAGAGGATGCCCACCTTGGCGTGATCGTTGAGCACGCCGTGCCCGAAGCTCAGCTCCGCAATGAGTAGCGAGACGGTGAACCCGATTCCCGCGAGCAGGCCGACGCCGAGCAGGTCGATCCAGCGGAGCGATTCGTCGAGTTTGGCCCGGGTGAGCTTGGAGAGCAGCCACGTGGTCCCCAGGATGCCGATGGGCTTGCCCACGACGAGGGCCACGATGATGCCGATCGTGATGGTGTCAGACAGCGACGCCGTGAACCCCTCAAGCCCGCCGATAGCGACCCCCGCCGCGAAGAAGGCGAACACGGGAACCGCAAAACCAGACGATAGGGGGCGGAATCGGTGTTCGAACTGTTCGGCGAGCCCGGGACCTTGCTCCGGAGCACCGCTAGCACCCGCCTTGTGGAGGACGGGTACCGCGAATCCGAGCGCTACGCCCGCGATAGTGGCATGGATGCCTGTGGCGTGAAGGAGCGCCCACATGACCGCGCCGATCGGCAGGAGAATGACCCACGCCATCCACCGGTGTCGGGCGAACGCGTCTCGGAATACCTGCGCCAGCACGAGGTACACGAGGAAGGGAATGAGGCACAGCAGAAGCGGAACGATCTGGATCTGCTCGGTGTAGGCGATGGCGATGATCGCGATGGCGATCAGGTCATCAACGACAGCCAGGGTGAGCAAGAAGAGCCGAAGGGCCGTCGGCAAGCTCGATCCGATGATGGCGAGAACGGCAACCGCAAAAGCGATGTCGGTTGCCGCTGGAGTAGCCCACCCGCGCAACGATTCCGCGTTGCCCCAGTTGATGGCTACATAGATGAGCGCGGGAAACACCACTCCACCGAATGCGGCAGCAACGGGAACCAGGGCCTTCGAGGGATTGCGTAGATCCCCGGCGACAAACTCCCTTTTGAGCTCAAGGCCAACGAGAAAGAAGAAGATCGCCAAAAGGCCATCGCTTGCCCACTGACCGAGACTCAGATCGAGGTGCCAAGGCTCGTATCCGAACCGAAAATCGCGCAGAGCAAAATACGAATCGGCGGCAGGGGAGTTCGCCCAGATCAGCGCGATCACCGCGGCGACGACAAGAATTGCACCGCCAACCGTCTCTCGACGCAGGATCTCGCCGATGCGCACGGCTTCTGAGTAGCGGCCGCGGGAGAGCAGGCGAGGGCGTACGGGAGAGGTGTTCATAATGCTCCAGCTCGGGAGGTCAACAAAGAAATGCCGACCAGACTTCCCGGCTCACCGCCCCATATGTTACGCCCAATCTTCAACGGTCGGAACTGCGGTCCGCTGGCAGGTTGACGCAAATGTGGGCGTACCGG
>NZ_JBACFR010000085.1:0-6823 GCF_056262345.1 Homoserinimonas sp. | reverse complement strand
ACCTTGCGCTTGGCCTCCGCCATGGCCTCGGCGCCGGCTGGCGAGTAGTCGGCGTATTCGCCCAGTCTGCCGGCGACTCCGATGTATGTCGCAACGGTCGGGTCGAGGTCAATGTAGGTGCTGATCCAGCCCTCTGCGATGCCATCGATGCTGGTGGGGGTGCGCGATTCACTCATTCCCCGAGCATACGATGGCCTCCGCCTCGGAGCGCCGTGACCTGCCGCTAGTGCGCGGCCGCGTCCCAGTTTGCCCCGATGCCCACCTGCACATCGAGGGGCACAGCCAAATCGGCGGCTGAGCTCATGCGCGTGCGCACAATCGACTCGATCGTCTCGAGCTCGCCCGGGGCAACCTCGAGCACCAATTCGTCATGAACCTGGAGTAGCAGCCGGGATCCGAGCTTCTGGTCGCGGAGGTCCTCTGCGACACCGAGCATGGCGATCTTCATGATGTCGGCGGCAGATCCCTGGATCGGGGCGTTGAGCGCAGCGCGCTCGGCATTCTCGCGGAGCACCCGGTTCTTGGAATGCAGATCGGCGAAGGGGCGACGGCGCCCGAAGATCGTCTCGGTGTAGCCGTCGTCGCGCGCCTTCTCGACAACGGATCGAAGGTAGTCACGCACCGCGCCGAACCGGGCAAAGTAATCCGACATGAGTTGCTTCGCCTCTGAGGTGTCGATCCTCAACTGCTTGGACAACCCAAAAGCGCTCAGGCCGTAGGCAAGGCCATACGACATCGCCTTCACCTTCGTGCGCATTTCCGGGGTGACATCGGCCGGGTCGACGTGGAAGATTCGCGAGCCGACGAAGCGGTGGAGATCCTCGCCTGCGTTGAATGCTTCAATCAGGCCCTCGTCGCCTGAGAGGTGCGCCATGATGCGCATCTCGATCTGCGAATAGTCCGCGGTAAGGAGCGTTTCGAACTCCGCGCCGTGTCTGAATGCAGAGCGAATCTCTCGGCCGACCTCGGTCTTGACAGGGATGTTCTGCAGGTTGGGGTCGTTCGAGGAGATGCGGCCGGTGCTCGTTCCGGTCTGGTCGTAAGTCGTATGAATGCGGCCATCCGGCTTGACAGCCTTCTCGAGCGTTTCGACGATCTGTCCGAGCTTCGTGACATCACGGTGCTGCAGCAAGAGACCGAGGAACGGATGCGGGCTCTTCTCTTGTAGGTCGGCGAGGGACGCTGCATCGGTGGAGTAACCGGTCTTGTTCGCCCGGGTCTTGGGCATGTTCAACTCATCGAAGAGCACCTGCTGTAGCTGCTTAGGCGAACCGAGGTTGACCTCGTGGCCGATCTCGGCGAAAGCCTTAGCCGCGAGCTCGCCGGCGGAGGACGCCAGACGGGTGCGAAGCTCAGCAAAGATCTCGGAATCGACACTGATGCCCGTGAGCTCCATCGTCGCGAGCACGTTCACGATGGGAAGCTCGATGTCGTCGAGAACCTTTCGCGTACCGGGGTCGAGTTTGGTTGCGAGAGCCTCCGAGATGCGCAACACGTACCAGGCCTCTGTCGCGGCGCTCAGCGCGTCTACCTCTGGGACGAGCTGATTGGGGTCGGCGAGCGTAATCGTCTCCCCCAGCACGGAATACACCTGGGAGGCGAGATCTTCGGGCTTGGAGCCTGGACGCAGCAACCACGCTGCCAGCGAAGTGTCGAAAGCAATGCCGCCAATGGCGAGACCGACCTGGCGCAGCGCCTTCACCTGGCGCTTGGAGCCCAGCAGGTACTTGGGCGATTCGCTCGCGAGCCACGACTCCAGTGCGGTGTAGTCGGGGCGACCCTCTGCCCAGGGAACGTAGACCGAGTCGGTCGCTGAAGCGATGCCGAAACCGCCGATACCGGATGCGTCGATTTCTACCTGCAGTCCGAGAGGCGCAGTTCCCTCAGCCGAATTGCGGCTGAGCCACTGAGCGAGCTCTTCGTCAATGAGGGTACGCACCACGGGCGCCGTCTGTGCCGAGCTGACCTCATCGATCACAGCAGCCTCGGTGATTGCATCCGTGGCACCCTCGGACGCGGCGATCTTGAGCACTCGTTCGAGGAGCGTGCGGAACTGCAGGCGATCGAACACATCGCGGACCGCGTTGACGTTGATCTGACGGCGCTCAAGATCAGCAGGTCCAACGGGCAGCTCAACATCGGTAACAAGTCGGTTGAGGCGCCGGTTGCGGACGGCATTCTCCTTCTGTTCACGAAGCTTCTCGCCGACGACACCCTTGATCTCGTCCGCGTGCTCAAGGATCTGGTCGAGTCCGCCGTACTGCTTGATCCACTTGACGGCGGTCTTCTCGCCGACCTTGTCGATTCCAATGAGGTTGTCGCTGGTCTCACCCACAAGCGCCGCGACATCCGGATACTGCTCGGGCTCGATGCCGTCCCGCTCTACGACCGCATCGCGGTCGTAGCGCTTGAGTTCAGACACGCCGCGTGCGTTGGGGTAGAGCAGCGTGACATCGTCGTTGACGAGCTGGATGGAGTCGCGGTCGCCGCTCACCACGAGAACGCGGAAACCCTCGGCCGCGCCGCGGCTGGCGAGCGTGGCGAGAATATCGTCCGCCTCGTAATCCTCTTTGGTGATGGTGACGATGTTCATCGCCGCCAGCGCCTCTTCTAGGAGGGGAACCTGCCCGATGAACTCGGACGGTGTCTCGCCCCTGGTGCCCTTGTATTCCGGGTATTCACGCGTGCGGAATGAGTAGCGCGAGATGTCGAAGGCCACCGCAAGGTGGGTCGGCTTCTCCTGGCTGAGCAACAGCAGGAGCATCGAAAGGAACCCGTGAATCGCGTTCGTATGTTGACCGTCACGAGTGACGAAACTGTCGACCGGCAGCGCATAAAACGCTCGGAATGCTAGTGAGTGACCGTCAATGACGAGGAGGGTAGGCTTTTCGGAATCCGACACAGAGCCAGCCTAACGGGGTGCGCCGACATGCCACCGCGTCGCTGGGAAAGGCACCATCAATGACGAAGTTTCCCGCCGACTTGCACCCTGACCTCATTGAGCGTCTCGAGGCCACAGGGGGCGGTGAACTTCCCCGCAAGATGGGCATCGTGTTCGATGAGCTCTCTGCCGACTACTCCGTGGCCCGAATGCCCGTTGAGGGCAACCGTCAGGTGATTGGTCTTCTCCACGGCGGTGCCTATGTGGTCCTCGGCGAGTCACTCGGTTCGATGTCGGCGGCGATTCACGCCGGCCCTGGCCGCTTTGTCGTCGGAATCGAGATCAACGCGACGCATTCTGGCTCCGCGCGCGAGGGCTGGGTCACCGCCACCTGCCACGCCATCTCTCTGGGAAACACGCTGACGACCCACGAAATTGTGGTCTCGGATGAAGCCGGAAAGCGTCTCTCGACCATTCGCATCACGAACCTCATTCGCGACATCCGCTGACCGCACAGAAACGGGCCGGATGCTGGAGCATGCGCTCCGGCTTCCGGCCCGTTGTTTCTGCGACCGGTGTGCGGCCGAGGACGTGCTACTTCTTGGGAGCGAACTGGTCGATGATCGTTTTCGCTACATCGTGCATCGTGAGCCGGCGGTCCATCGAAGCCTTCTGAATCCAGCGGAACGCTTCGGGCTCGGTCAGGCCCATCTTCTCGTTGAGGAGACCCTTGGCACGGTCGACGAGCTTGCGTGTTTCGAAACGCTCAACCAGGTCGCCAACCTCGGTCTCAAGGGCGATGATCTGGGCGTAGCGGGCGAGAGCGATCTCAATCGCCGGCAGCAGGTCGTTGGGAGTGAACGGCTTGACCACGTAAGCCAGCGCGCCAGCCTCGGTCGCTCGCTCGACAAGCTCCTTCTGGCTGAACGCCGTGAGAAGGACAACGGGAGCGATGTGGTTCTTGCTGAGCTTCTCAGCGGCAGAGATGCCATCGAGAAGCGGCATCTTGACGTCCATCACGACGAGGTCGGGACGCAGCTCGGTCGCCAGCGCTACCGCAGCCTCTCCGTCACCTGCCTCTCCGACGACATCGAAACCGTTGTCACGGAGCGTCTCGACGATGTCGAGTCTGATGAGCGACTCGTCTTCGGCTACGACGACGCGGCGGGGGGCCTGGGTGGATTCCTGGTCTGACACGTGTAAAGCCTACGGTATTCTGATCGGAGTTACTGTGCGCCGGTGTGGCGGAATGGTAGACGCGGAGCACTCAAAATGCTTTGTCGCAAGACGTGTGGGTTCGAATCCCACCACCGGTACAGAAGCTCGACGGCTCCGCATCCCCGTGAAACCGGGGGTGCGGAGCTCTTTTCGTGGAACAGGCGTTAAACGCCTCACGCGGGCAAACCCGAAGGTCTGCCCGCGTGAGGATGCGCTGTGAGGCTACAGCGATTCTGCCCAGACGGGAGCAGCAGCGTTCTTGGCGTCGCCAATGCGGTGCACGCGAAGGTCGTTCGTCGACCCGGGGATGCCGGGAGGCGATCCCGAGATAACGACGACCTTGTCGCCGACCTTCGCGAGGCCCTCTGCGAGCAAGATGTCGTCCACCTGGCGGTACATCGCGTCGGTGTGCGTCACGCGGTCCACGAGGTAGCTCTGCACGCCCCAGCTCAGCGCCATACGGCGGAGGATGCTCTCTGAGGGCGTGAAACCCAGGATCTGGATGCCGTTGCGCAGTCGCGACATACGGCGAACGGAGTCGCCGGATTCGGTGAAGACGCACAGGAACTTCGCCTCGACAAAGTCCGCTACCTCGGCGGCCGCGAGGGTTATCGCGCCGCCCTGAGTGCGAGGCTTCGTGCCGAGCGGAGCTACACGCTCAAGACCATGGTCCTCGGTGGATTCGACGATGCGAGCCATGGTCTGAACCGTGACGACGGGGTACTCCCCCACGCTCGTCTCGCCACTGAGCATGACGGCGTCGGCACCGTCGAGCACGGCATTTGCGACGTCAGAGGTTTCTGCGCGGGTCGGAATCGGGTTAGAGATCATCGACTCAAGCATCTGCGTTGCAACAATCACGGGCTTTGCCATGCGGCGGCAGAGTTCGACGGCGCGCTTCTGCACGATCGGAACAGCCTCGAGGGGCAGCTCGACACCCAGGTCTCCTCTGGCCACCATGATGCCGTCGAAAGCATCGATGATGGCTTCGAGATTGTCGACAGCCTGGGGCTTCTCAATCTTGGCGATGACGGGGAGGCGCAGGCCCTCCTCGGCCATAATTTCATGCACGCGTGTGATGTCTTCTGCGTTACGCACGAACGAGAGGGCGATGTAGTCAGCGCCGAGCTTGAGCGCCCACCGCAGGTCGTCCTCGTCTTTCTCCGAAAGCGCGGGCACGTTGACGGCAACGCCGGGCAGGTTGATGCCCTTGTTGTTGGATACGGTTCCGGCGACAACGGTCTCGGTGGTAACCGACGTTGCATCCGTCGCAATGGCGCGGAGCTTGACGCGGCCATCATCAATCAGGAGCGTGTCTCCCGGCTTCACATCGCCGGGGAGCCCTTTGTAGGTCGTGCCACAGACCTCGCCCGTTCCCTCGATGTCGTCGGTGGTGATCGTGAAAATATCTCCGACGTCAAGGTGGTGGGGGCCATCCTTGAACTTGCCCAGTCGAATCTTGGGACCCTGGAGATCGACGAGCACGGCGACAACACGACCGGATGCGGTTGCTGCCTTGCGAACCTTGCCGAAAATTTCTTCGTGAACTGCATAACTGCCGTGGCTGAGGTTCATGCGGGCAACATCAACACCAGCCTCAATGATTGCCCTGATGTCTTCGTAACTTGATGTTGCTGGGCCTAGCGTCGCAACAATCTTTGCGCGTCTCATGCGGTGCTTTCTGTCGATGTGGACAAGACCGGAAGCTTCCAGCCTAGAGCGTCTGGGGCATTCCGAACGAGTCCCGATTTAGAGCGAGATGGGTCGGTCCGTCGGCCTCACTGGTGCCGGGAGAAGCGTGTCGCCCTCTAGGAAGCGGTCTACCTCAGAAGCGGCCGCTCTGCCCTCGGCAATCGCCCAGACGATGAGCGACTGGCCACGGCCCGCATCGCCGGCAACGAACACGCCGGAGTAGTCGGTTTCATAGTTGTGCCCCCGCGCAGGAACCCCCTGCTCGAACGGCAGCGACAGCTGGGACTCGAGGCCCTGGCTCTCGGGACCGGTGAAGCCCAGCGCGAGAAGCACGAGATCGGCGGGGATCTCCCGCTCAGTTCCCGACTTCGGCACTCGGCGACCGTCCACGTATTCCGTCTCGGCAATCCGAACAGCGCGGACTTCGCCGACCTCGTTGGAGAGGAACTCAACGGTGGAAGCAAGGTACATGCGCTCTCCACCCTCTTCGTGGGCGCTCTGCACCTCGAACAGTGTGGGAGCCGTCGGCCAGGGCTGGTGCTCGGGCCTCTCGAGAGGCGGCTGCGTGCCGATGGCCAGGTTCGTGACGGAGAGCGCATTCTGACGGTGCGCGGTTCCGATGCAGTCGGCACCCGTGTCGCCACCACCGAGAACAACCACATGCTTGCCTTCGGCCGTGATCTGGTCGGTGACCGTGTCACCAGCGACGACGCGGTTCTGCTCCACGAGGTACTCCATCGCAAAGTGAACGCCAGCGAGGTCACGTCCCGGGATCGGGAGGTCGCGCGGCACCGTCGACCCTGTCGCGACGATTACGGCGTCGTAGCGGGCGCGTAGATCGCTCCACGAGATGTCGTCGCCAATGGTGACACCGGCGCGGAATCGGGTTCCTTCTGCCTGCATCTGCTTGAGGCGGGAGTCGAGAACCTTCTTCTCCATTTTGAAGTCGGGGATGCCGTAGCGAAGGAGGCCACCGATGCGGTCGTCGCGCTCAAAGACGGCAACGGTGTGCCCAGCGCGGGTCAGCTGCTG
>NZ_JBACFR010000084.1:0-12218 GCF_056262345.1 Homoserinimonas sp. | reverse complement strand
CCGCCGATCGTGACAGCACGATCCTCGTCCACGACCCCCTGCTCATCCTCGACGACGACAATGCCGCGCGGCTTCTCGATGTTGTGCCCCTGGCCCGCGACCTGGTGTTGCTCGACCCCTCCACCACCGCTGTGGAGGCGGTGAACCCCGAGATTGCCCCGGCAGGCAGCGTTTCTGGTGTGCTGAGCGCGGACTGCGTCCGCGGCCTCGTTGTTCGGGCCGAGGAGGTTACGGGCGACGGGCGTGGGTACCGCTATCTCGGCAGTGACGACTCCGTAGTCTCGTGCCTCGACAGCGGCGACGACATCGTCTCAGTCGTGCAGTTCGATCACGGCGACACCACCGTGAGCGTTGTTGGAGCAACGGATGCATTCACCAACGGCACTATCGCCAGCGTGGGCAATGTGGCGTTGGTGTTTGGCCTGCTCGGCGAGAATCCCACTCTCGTCTGGTACATCCCGGGCTTCGCCGACATCGCCTCGGACGAAGACCCTGCGCTGAGCCCAGAGTGGACCACCCCGGTAGTCATCCTCCTGGCGCTCGTGGTGGTCGCGGCCGGAGTCTGGCGTGGGCGCCGGCTCGGCCCTCTCGTTGTGGAGAACCTCCCCGTGACGGTGCGCGCCTCCGAGACCATGGAGGGCAGGGCCAGGCTCTACAGCACGTCCTCCGCTCGGCTGAGGGCCCTCGATTCTCTGCGTATCGGAACGGTGCAGAGGCTCGCTGGCCAGTGCAAACTACCCCGGACCGCCGGTGTCTATGAGGTCGCGGACACGGTCGCGGCCATTACCGGATGGCGCCAGGCGGATGTGCGGGCCGTCTTGGTTGACGCGGTACCGGCACATGACCGCGACCTCATGGAGCTCTCCGATCGCCTGCTCGAGCTTGAGCGCGCCGTCGCGACAGCAACCACGCCAACCTGACCTGCCCCTGCCCCTGCCCGACTGACCTGACCGACCTGACACTGACCTGACCCAAGGGAGAATGACCGCATGACAGAGCATCTCAGCGACACCATCGCATCTCAGACCGCTGCGACCTCCGCTCTGCGCTCCGAGTTCGCGCGTGTGCGCAGCGAAGTGGGCAAGGCTGTGGTCGGCCAGGATGGCGCCGTAACGGGCCTCATCATTGCCCTGCTCGCCGGCGGGCACGTGCTGCTCGAAGGAGTCCCCGGGGTCGCCAAGACCCTGCTGGTTCGCACCCTCAGCCGCACGCTTGCCCTCGACACCCGCCGCATCCAGTTCACTCCCGACCTCATGCCGGGAGATGTGACGGGCTCGCTTGTCTACGATGCGAAGTCGGGCGAGTTCGATTTTCGCGAGGGGCCCGTGTTCACCAACATCCTCCTGGCCGACGAAATCAACCGCACCCCGCCCAAGACGCAGTCGGCCCTGCTTGAAGCGATGGAAGAGCGTCAGGTCAGCGTCGACGGGCTTTCTCGGCCGCTCCCCGCACCGTTTGTTGTCGCTGCGACCATGAACCCCATCGAGTACGAGGGCACCTACACGCTGCCCGAGGCCCAGCTCGACCGCTTCTTGCTCAAGCTGGTTCTCGAGGTTCCCCAGCGGGACGACGAGATCGAGGTCTTGACCCGGAGCGCTGCTGGCTTTAACGCTCGCAACCTCGACGCCGCAGGCGTTACCGCCGTTCTCAACGCTCAGAGTCTCGCTGCCGCGCAGCGTGAGGTCGCCGCGACGGGGGCGAGCGCCGACGTGATCGCCTACATCGTGGACCTTGCCCGCGCGACCAGGCAGAGCCCCTCCGTCAAGCTCGGGGTCAGCCCCCGCGGCACGACGGCCCTGCTCGGCGCGGCACAAGCGTGGGCATGGCTCAGCGGGTTCGACGCCATAACCCCCGACCATGTGCAGGCGATGGTGCTGCCCGTGTGGCGGCACAGGGTGCAGCTTCGCCCCGAGGCGGAGCTTGAGGGCGTGACCTCCGACTCGATCCTTCGCTCTGTGCTGCAGCAGGTGCAGGTGCCGATCTAGTGGCTGTCTCGGGTCTTTTCGTTGCACTCGTAGCGCTCGGCATCGTGCCCGTTGTCGTGCTCGCAGACCCGTGGGCACTCGTCATCTGGGTGGGCTTTGTCGCTCTTCTCGGCACGGCCGACCTGCTGCTCGCCGGATCGCCCCGCCGCATCGAGATCGCGAGAGAGCTACCCGACCGGGTGCGCCTGGGCGAACCCGTCACCGCAACTCTCATGCTGACCAATACCGGCAATCGGCGCGTGCGGGGCATCATTCGCGACGGGTGGCAGCCATCGGCCGCAGCAAGCCCGTCGCGCAATCGACTCGATCTCCCTGCTGGCGAACGCCGGGCCGTGAGCACAACACTCACACCGTTTCGCCGCGGCGAGCGCCGCACGGCGCACGTGAGTATTCGATCGTTCGGCCCTCTGCACCTGGTGGCACGACAGGCGACTCTGGATGCCCCCGGCAGCATCCGGGTGCTCCCACCGTTTAACTCCCGCAGGCATTTGCCCTCCCGCCTGGCCCGGTTGCGCGAACTCGATGGGCGCACCAGCGTGATGATCAGGGGCCAGGGCACCGAATTCGACTCGCTGCGCGAGTACGTGCGCGGTGACGATGTGCGCTCGATCGACTGGCGAGCTACGGCACGCCGCCAGGATGTTGTTGTGCGCACTTGGCGCCCGGAGCGCGACCGGCGCATCATCATCATCATCGACACCGCCCGCACCTCGGCCGCCCGCGTCGATAACGAGCCGCGCCTGGACACAGCGTTCGAAGCATCCCTCTTGCTTGCGGCCCTCGCATCGCGGGCAGGCGACAGGGTCGACACCATCCTGTTTGACCGCCGGGTGCGCGGCCGGGTGCTGGGGTCGGCCAGTGGCGACCTGCTCTCGCGAATGGTCACGGTGATGGCACCCGTCGAACCGGAGCTGATCGAGATGGACTGGACAGCGGTGCCCGCGATCGTCGACTCCGTCACGACCAGGCATTCGCTCGTCGTGCTGATGACGTCGATTGAGTCAGCGGGGCCATCAAGGGCCCTCCTGGCCATGCTGCCGCAGCTCACCCGACGGCATACGGTTGTCGTGAGTTCCGTCTCCGACCCCGATGTGATCGATGCCTCAGTGACCAGAACGACGACCGCCGAGGTCTATCGGGCGGCGGCGGCAGAGCGGGCACTCCTCGACAGTGCGCGGGTGTCCATGGCTATCCGCCAGCTCGGCGGCGATGTCGTCACGGCACGGCCATCCGACCTTCCCCCCGCCCTCGCCGATCGCTATATCGCGCTCAAGGCAGCAGGGCGACTCTAAAGCTCCACAATCGGGGCGGTGGCCCCCATAATAGGCACGTGACGCCCCCGCGAATCGCCGATGCTGTCAAGTCCGTGCGCGCACGGATCCTGGCGTCGATCCTGCTTGTCGCGACACTCGGCATGACTTTGGCTGGCGCGACCGCTTACCTGGTGCAACGCGAGCGAGTGCTGCACACGATCGACGAGAGGCTCACCCTCACGGTCGAGGGCCTCCAGTTCATCGCCGACGGCGGCGAATCCGGCGACGAGTTCCCCGCGACGGTGGACGAGCTTCTCACCCTGGCGATGCAGCGGGTTCTGCCCGATACGAACGAGAGCACCATGGGCATCATCAACGATGTTCCGGCCTACATCCCCTCCTCGAACGTAGCGTTCCGCATCGATCAGGACGACGAGTTCATCGAGCAGGTCGTGAGGGAAGCCGACGACGAGCAGATCGTAATCGGCACCACCGCGTCGGACTCGGGGATGCTGCGCTACGTTGCCATCCCCATCACCGTGGAAGGCGACGCCGCATCAGGCATCTACGTGAGCGCCTACAACCTTGAGTCGGAACTGGCCACAATGACCGATGCGTTTCGGTCATACGCACTCATCGCGTTGATCAGCCTCCTCGTCGTCGGCGCCGTGGGGTGGATCGTCGCCGGGCGCCTTTTGGCCCCCATCCGCACCCTCCGCGATACCGCCGACCGCATCACGGGCACTGACCTCTCGCAGCGCATCCCCGTCGTCGGCAACGACGACGTGACAGACCTCACGCACACCGTCAATGGCATGCTCGAGCGATTAGAACATGGGTTCCTCAGCCAACGACGCCTGCTTGACGATGTCGGCCATGAACTCAAGACCCCCATAACGATCGTGCGCGGGCACCTTGAGCTTCTCGACCCCGAGCATCCCGACGAGCTAACGCAAACGCGAGAGATCGCCATTGACGAGCTCGACCGCCTCAACACCCTCGTCAGCGACATCGCCCTGCTCGCCAAAAGTCACACCCCCGGCTTCGTCCACCTCAAATCGACGGCGATCGACGAACTCACCACGAGCGTCTTCGCCAAGGCCAGGATGCTTTCGGCCAACCACGAATGGACGCTCATCGAACGGGCCGAGGCTCATGCGGCTATCGATGGTCAGCGGGTTACGCAGGCCTGGCTCCAACTGGCCGAGAACGCCGCAAAGTATGCGCCACCCGGTTCATCCATTCAGATTGGCAGCGCCTCGGCCTCCGACGCCAACGGCCGGGCAGTGATCGACCTCTGGGTGAGCGACCATGGGCCGGGCATTCCGCAGGAACAGATTGAACGAATCTTCGATCGATTCACTCGTGCCGACGAGGGACGGGGCATCGAGGGCTCAGGGCTCGGCCTCTCCATCGTTGCCGCCATCTCTCAGGCGCACGGCGGCGAGGCCTTTGCCAAGAGCGGAGTCGTGGGCACCCGAGTCACCATCCGCCTCCCCCGGAGCACCCGAGCACCACGAGGAAGGACCAAATAATGACCCAAATCCTGGTGGCAGAAGACGAAGACCGCATTTCGTCATTCGTAGAAAAGGGGCTGCGGGCGGCAGGTTTCGGTGTGTCGATCGAACGCGATGGTCTCTCTGCCCTCGCGGCGGCCCGCACCGGCACCTTCGACCTTCTCATCCTCGACATCGGGCTGCCCCGACTCGACGGCTTCTCCGTGCTGCAGCAGCTTCGCGACGAGGGCAATGGCATCGCCGTGATTATCCTCACCGCTCGCGATTCCGCACAGGATGCCGTGGCCGGCTTCGAAGGCGGAGCCAACGACTACGTCTCAAAGCCGTTTAGGTTCGACGAGCTGCTCGCCCGCGTGCGGGTGCGCCTGCACGATTCCGTCGCCGAGGCGCCCCACACCGACACCATCTCGTTTCTCGACCTCGAACTCGACCTCAAGACGCGACGAGTGCGGTCGGCCGGCGCGGAGGTTGACCTGTCAGCGCGGGAATTTGCGCTTCTTGAGGAGTTTCTCTTGCATCCAGAGCAGGTCCTCAGCCGAGAGCAACTGCTCAGCCGGGTATGGGGGTTCAACTTCGATCCGGGGTCAAACGTCGTCGATGTCTATGTCCGCTATTTGCGGCGCAAGATCGGGCGGCATCGTGTGGAGACGGTACGGGGCATGGGATATCGGCTCACGAGTCATCACAACGGCTAACGCCGAACGGGCTGGCCGGAGGCACTGGCCTGAGACCCTCCGCCCGGAGACACACTGGCCTGAGACACAAAGGAGCCGGGCACCCCGAAGCACCCGGCTCCTTATGCGTGACGATCACCCCGCGACCATCACGTCATGATGGCGGGCCTACCCTCGGCCACCACCACGATGTTGGCCACCCCAGCCGCCTCGTTCTGAGCCGCGGTGTCCGCGGTCCGAGCCGTGCTGTGTGGACTGCTGCTGTGTGGACTTCTTCTGGGTGGACTTCTGCGGTGCTGGCTGCTGCTCTGTTGGCTGCTGCGGTGTGGTCTGTTTGTGCCAGCCGCGGTCAGAATTTTTCCAGCCTTTGGAGGAGTGCTGTGACTGCTCGCTCGGATGGGGAGCCGCCGGTTCCTGGGGAGCCGCCGGCGGTGTTGGAGGCGGCACGCTTGCCGACGGCTTGGTCCCCAGCACGGGCCCCTCGGATGTCACTTTGCCTGGTGTGCTGGCGACGCCGCCGTCGGGTGCGAGCCCCTTATCGGTGCCGTTCTTGTCGGCGCCGAATTTGTCGTTTCCGGTCTTATCGGTACTGATCTTGCCTAGGCCAGCCGCGGCGACGCGCATCCATTCTGGGCAGTTCACGCTGGGGCAGTTCACGCTAGAGAGCCGCACAGCGTAATCATGCATCGCCGCGATGACCTGGGCACGGTCGGGCCGTTGCACCGGCAGCGGAGCCGCGGCAACCGGAGCCGCAGGGGGAACCTCAACAGTGACCGGGGCCGTCTGTGTAGCCGAAGGCGTCTTCACCGCTTCGGTTTCTTCGGTTGCCTGACCCTCGGCCGACTGCGCATCTGGCTGCTCGGCCGGAGATTCCAGCGCCGAGGCGGGCGAATCTGTGGCAGCGCCATCAACCTCGGGCCCCGTGGTGTCATCGGCGATGCTGTCTCTCGGTGTGCCCGTCACGCCATCGACCGGCAGCACCGTCGTTCCCTCTTCTGCGGGAAGGGTCGAGGCGATGGTTGCAATTCCTCCCGCGAGCAGGCAGGCGCTGAGCGTCGCGCTAGCGACGACGGTGAGCGACTTGTTTGAGAGGGGCACAGAGATACAGTGGCGGCCGCGAATGAGAGCACGATTCCGTGCAGATGAGAGAGCTCTCATAAGCCGGTGGCGGCCGGGTTGCGCTCCGTTCCTTAGCCTGCGACGAGCTGTCGGGCTCCCCCTTCAAACTCATCGAGGTCACCCGTCTCCCCCGCCTGGAATGCTCTCTTACCCCAGCCCCACTGATACGCCAAAAACACCCCAAGGGCGAGCGTTCCGATGCCGATCTTTATCGGCCATGGCCAGTCAAGCCGGGTGATGAACCCCTCGATCACTCCCGAAAGCAGCAGGGCCAGGGTTACACCCACGGCGACGGTGATCAACGCTCGTCCTTCTTCGGCGAGCGCTGTTGCCCGCCGTCTGGCACCGGGTGCAACCCACGACCAGAAAATTGCCAGGCCCGCGGCCGCCGCAACGAAGATCGCATACAACTCGAGCTGACCGTGGGGCGAAATGTAGAGAAAGAACACGTCGAGTCGGCCGTTGTCGGCCATCATCGCCGCCGAGAGGCCGAGATTCTGCGCGTTGGCCAGGATGAGGTAGGGGACGTAGACGCCGACAATCCCGAACGCAATGCACTGGACTGCTATCCAGGCGTTGTTCGTCCACACCAAACCGGTGAATGACGATGGCGAATGCTCCGAGTAGTAGTTGACAAAATCCTCCTCGGCGAACTGCCGCCGGAACTCCTCTGTTCCGAAGCTGGCCATCACCGCCGGGTTCGCAAGCGCCCACCAGGCAAAGAGCGTGGCAATAACCGCTGTTGCGAGCGTGACCGCGAGGGTCAGCCACCGGATGCGATACAGCGCAGCCGGCAACTGCGCGCCAAAGAAAACGGGCAGGCGTGTGAGAACGTTGGCGCTGGCGCCCGTGAAGCGAAGTCGCGCCCTCGAGAGCCACACCGACAACCGGTCGGCCTGAACCGACGACCCCGTCGCGGTGCGGAGAGCGGAAAGATCGGTGGCCCCCGCCTGATAACGCTCGATGAGCTCATCTGCCTCTGCCCCGCTGAAGCGCCGTTGCGCGCCAAGTCGCGCGAGGTCGTTCCACTCATCGCGGTGAGCTGCGGCGTAGGCGTCGATATCCATCTGCTTAGATACTGGCATGCAGAGCGAGCAGCACGCAGCATCCGTTTCGGCCATTGCTGGTGCGCCCGTGCAGTCTCTGCAGTCTCTGCAAGACGACGAGCTCATCACCGGCGAGGCGGTCGCCCTCGACCTGCGCCCGGCCGACTTTGTGCTCAGGGCGGCCGGGGCCTTGATCGACTGGGGCTGCTACATCGTGCTGTTTATCGCTGCGATGCTGGTCGCCTCATCGCCGCTGCTGGCGAGTGTCGTTGACGAGGCGACCCTCACGTCTATCTCTGTCGTTCTGCTCGTTCTCTTCATCGTCGTCCTGCCCACCATTGTCGAGACGATCACCCAGGGTCGCTCGCTCGGCAAGCTCGCCATCGGCGCACGCATCGTGCGCGACGACGGTGGCTCGATCGGGTTTCGGCACGCCTTCATCCGCTCGCTGCTCGGCGTGGTCGAAATCTTCATGACCTTCGGCGGGATCGCCACGATCACCGCCCTGGTGCATCCACGATCGAAGCGTCTCGGGGATCTGATCGCTGGCACCTATAGCCAGCACGAGCGCGTAGCCAAGGCGGATCCTCCCGTTTACGGAGTGCCCCTGCCCCTCACCGAGTGGGCACGGATCGCCGATGTCGCACAGCTTCCACCGCGTCTTGCGCGCAGGGTTACCCAGTTCTTGCGCCAGGCCCCCGGGCATTCGCCCGATTCCCGCCACCGCATCGCTCAGGATCTAGCCCGCGAGGCGGCAGCGTTCGTCTCCCCCGTGCCCGACTGCGATCCGGAGCTTTTCTTGGCGGCGATTTCGGCCGTGCGGCGTGATCGCGAGTACCGCAAGCTCCGCGCGGAGCGAGACCGCCTCGCCAGCCTGGAGCCCGTGCTCACGGGGCTGCCGCATCAGTTTCCTGACCGCTAGCAGCCTCGCGAGGCACGGCTTGCGCTAGTAGCGGTAGTGATCGACCTTGTATGGCCCCTCGACAGGAACGCCGATGTAGGCGGCCTGCTCAGGGGTGAGAACCGTGAGCTTGACCCCGAGAGCATCGAGGTGCAGGCGCGCCACCTTCTCGTCGAGGAGCTTGGGGAGCACATAGACCTGGCGCTCGTAGTTCTCGCCGTGGGCATAGAGCTCGATCTGGGCGAGCACCTGGTTAGCGAACGAGTTGCTCATCACGAACGACGGGTGACCCGTGGCGTTGCCAAGGTTCATGAGACGACCCTCGCTGAGCACCAGGATGCTGCGGCCAGTCGGCAGGCGCCATTCGTGTACCTGCGGCTTGATCTCGATGCGCTCGGCGCCCTCGAGGGTCTCAAGGCCAGCCATATCGATCTCATTGTCGAAGTGGCCGACGTTGGCAACGATGGCCAGGTGCTTGAGGCCAAGAAGGTCATCAACCGTGATGACATCCTTGTTGCCCGTGCCAGAAATGAGGATGTCGACCTCGCCGACAACTGACGCGAGCGTCGTCACCTGGTAGCCGTCCATCGCGGCCTGAAGGGCGTTGATGGGGTCGATCTCGCTCACGATCACGCGGGCGCCCTGCCCCCGCAGTGCTTCGGCCGCGCCCTTGCCGACATCGCCGTAACCGCAGACGAAGGCGACCTTGCCGCCGATGAGGGTGTCCGTGGCGCGGTTGAGGCCGTCGGGCAGCGAGTGGCGGATGCCGTACTTGTTGTCGAACTTGGACTTGGTGACGGAGTCGTTCACGTTGATGGCCGCGAACTGGAGCTCGCCATCGCGGGCAAGCTCGTAGAGGCGGTGCACGCCCGTCGTGGTCTCCTCGGTGACGCCCATGATCTCGGCCGCGACCCTGGTCCAGCGGTCGGACGACGTGGCGAGAGATTCCCGAAGCGTTGCGAGAATAATGCGCCATTCGTGGCTGTCGCCCTCGGCGTCCTCTGGCACGGCGCCGGCAAGCTCGAACTCCCGGCCCTTGTGCACGAGCAGGGTGGCGTCGCCACCGTCATCGAGAATCATGTTGGGGCCGATCCAATCGGCACCGGCTGCCTCGGCCTCGGCGGACCAATCGAAGATCCGGTCGGCGCACTCCCAGTACTCCTCTAGCGACTCACCCTTCCAGGCGAACACGGGCACGCCCGCGGGAGCCTCCGGGGTTCCCGAGCCGACGACGATTGCGGCGGCCGCTTCGTCCTGCGTCGAGAAGATGTTGCAGCTCGCCCAGCGCACCTCGGCACCGAGGGCCGTGAGTGTCTCGATCAGCACGGCGGTCTGCACGGTCATATGCAGGCTTCCCGCGATGCGGGCACCGGTGAGGGGCTTCGATTCACCGAATTCAGCGCGCAACGACATGAGACCGGGCATCTCGTTCTCTGCGAGGCGGAGCTGGTGTCGACCCGCCTCAGCGAGGGAGAGATCGGCGACCTTGAATTCAAACGGCGAGGTAGGCATCCGTCAATTCTCGCAGACGGAAGCTGACCTCACGATCACCGACGAATGAGGGAGAGAACGCGATCGCGCACGGCCTTCATCTCCGGCTCGGTCTCGGCCTCGACGTTAAGGCGCAACAGCGGCTCGGTGTTCGAGGGGCGCACGTTGAACCACCAGAAACCGGCTTCTGTGCCGCCGCTCACGGTGAGGCCGTCCAGCTCATCGAACTCGGCCTCACTCGCGAAGGAGTCGACGATGCGCGCATAGGCCGCGGGGACATCCGTGACGGTCGAATTGATCTCGCCGCTCTGAAAGTAGGGGTTGAACCGGCGGGCGAACTCCGAGAGCGGCTCAGCCTGGCTGCCGAATTCCGCGAGCAGATGCATCGCCGCGAGCATTCCGTTGTCGGCACCCCAGAAGTCACGAAAGTAATAGTGGGCGGAGTGCTCTCCCCCAAAAATGGCCCCTGTGGCCGCCATCTCATCCTTGATCAAGGAATGGCCGACTCGCGTGCGAACGGGTGTGGCCCCTGCAGCCTCGATGGTTTCTTCGACGATACGGGAGGTGATGAGGTTATGGATCACGACAATGTCGGCGTCGGGATCGGCGGCGCGCACGCGCTTAATCTCCCTCAGCGCCACCACAGCGGCAACAGCTGACGGGGTGACGGGGTTGCCGCGCTCGTCAATGACGAAACACCGGTCGGCGTCACCATCGAAGGCAAGGCCGAGATCTGCCCCCTGCTCAACGACGGCCTTCTGCAAATCGACAAGGTTGGCCGGCTCAAGCGGATTTGCCTCGTGGTTCGGAAAGGTGCCATCGAGTTCGAAGAAGAGCGGAACGATGTCGAGCGGCAGGCCGGGGAGGCCAGCGGCCTCGCCGAGCACGGCGGGAACCGTGAGCCCGCCCATGCCATTGCCGGCGTCGACCACGACACGCAACGGGCGAATCGTCGAGAGGTCGGCAAGCGAGCGAAGGTACGCGGCGTAGTCGGCCAGCACATCGAGTTCGCGGAGCGTGCCCTGCTGCGGGAGCGAGTCAATGCCGTCCCTGAGATAGACAGTGGCGCGGTCGCGGATGCTCTTGAGCCCTGTGTCGAAGCTGATTCCCTGGGCACCGGCCCGGCTGAACTTGATGCCGTTATAGGTGGCAGGGTTGTGGCTCGCGGTGAACATCGCCGCAGGAGCATCCAGGCTGCCCGAGGCGAAGTAGCTCTCGTCCGTCGAACACAGGCCGATGAGAACCACGTTCGCGCCCCGCGCCATCGCACCCTGCGAGAACGCCGCGGCAAAGCCCGGCGACGAATCTCGCATGTCATGACCAACGACAATGTCGCGGCCCACAGCCTCAACCTCGTCGGCGAAGGCGGCACCGAGCGCCTCGACAACGGCATCCGTCAGCTGGCTGCCGACGAGCCCTCTGACGTCATACGCCTTGATAAACGGACTCAGGTCAATCGGTGAAGCGTCGGAGCTCATGCACCCAAAGCTACATGACGGATGACCTGCCAGCCCTGCGGTGCAGAAAGTCGCGCTGCGTGCTTCTCGCACAGGTCGTAACTGTGCGGCTCGGCCTTCTGGCTGAGCGGACCGAGCACCGCCATCGAGTCGCGGTAGTCGTAGGTAAGCGTCGCTATAGCTGTGCTCACGCACGCCACTTTGCTGCAGGGCCGTCCATCCATTTGGCACCAGCCTAGACTGGGCGTATGGCTCGAACCCGCAGCACACGCGCATCCTCGCGCGGCGGCTGGCGAGACCGACACGGCCGCGGCATCCGCTCCGCCGTCACCGGCCCGTTTCTTCCCCCGCTGCGCACGCGGATCGACCTGTTCGACCTGACCGTCTCCGCCGCCGCCAGCTACCTTCGCGACCTCTGGCCCGAAGAACTAGCCACTGTGCGGTTCGAAGTTGCCGCGGTTCCCGCCTCCGTCAGCAGCACCGGCGAAGTCGAACGGTGGTCGGTGTATGCGTCGGAGCGCCGCATCGTGTTGTACCGGCTGCCGATCGAGCGGCTAGCGCGCCTGCACCGCGACGACGAGTTGCACCGCCGCATGGTCATCGAGAGCTGTGTTTTTCGGGCCGTCGCCGAGCTGATCGGCAAAGACCCCTGGGAGCTTGCGCCCGACCGGTTTCGCCACTTCTAGCAGCGCCTACTGCCGAACGAGCAGCAGCATCCGGCCTGCTACGGGTAAACCGTGATGGGGGACGACCCTGCCGCGCGGGGGTTCACCGT
>NZ_JBACFR010000083.1:0-17573 GCF_056262345.1 Homoserinimonas sp. | reverse complement strand
TCGAAGAACGACATCATGATGAACACGATCAGTGGCAGCGCCACGAACATGTGCGACAGGATCAGCACCTCGTAACCGCCGACCATGCGCAGGTTCGAGAAGATGAAGTACCACGGCACGAGCAGGCTCACGCCGGGGATGATGCGGGCGAGAAGCACGACCGAAGAGGACTTCTTCATCACGAAGCGGCTCATCGAGTAGGCGGCCGGCACTCCCAGCAGAATCGAGAGCGCGGTTGAGGCGAAGCCGATCCAGAAGCTGTTGAAGATGAACTGCAGATAGTTCGCCTGACCAAAGACGGTTTCGTAGTTGGCAAGCGTCGGCGTGAAGACGAACGCAGACTCCGGGTCATAGATAGCGACGTTGGTTTTGAGCGACGCCAACACCATCCACACGAGCGGAGCGATAAAGGTGAGCACGACCACGGCGAGAGCGATGAACCGGAAGGTCGGGTATGCCCGGCGCGGGCGTCGACGGCGGGGGGCCGCTGCTGTTGTCACGGCTGGCGCTGCGGCTTTGGTGCCGGGGGCTGTTGTGGTGGACATCAGTTACTGCCCTTCTTCTTGCGCGCAGTGAGCAGCCAGATGCAGCCGATGATCATGAGGAAGAACAAGATCAAGACCGTGGATGACTCGCCGTACTTGTTGTAGTCAAAGCTCAGCCCGTAGGCGTAAACGTTGAGGGTTTCAACCTCGTGGAACGACCCACCCCCCTTGCCTTTGGTGGCGTAAAGGATGTCGAAGGTCTTGAGTGCGTCGATGCCGCGCAGCAGGATCGCCGTGATGAACGTGGGCATGATCAGCGGGAACGTCACGTACCAGAACCGCTGCCAGGCCGAGGCTCCGTCGACCCGTGCCGCCTCATCCGGCTCGTCGGAGAGTGCGGTGAGGCCGGCGAGCAGAATGAGAACGACCATGGGCGTCCACTGCCAGATGTCGACAAAGATCAGGGTCGGGAGCGCCGTGTTCTGCCCCGAGAGCCACGGCTGCGCCGGAAGGCCGAGCCATTTGAGCGCCTGGTTGGCGAATCCGATGTTGGGTTCAAAGATGAGGCGCCACATCATGCCGACCGCAACCGGGGTCGCCACAAGCGGCAGCAGGATCGCGATGCGCACCCATTTCTCCCCACGGAAGGGCCGCCAGAGGAGCAGAGCGATCGCCATGCCGAGCGCCATCTCCACGATGAGCGCGCCACCCGTGAAAAAGACGGTGCGGCCGACGGCGGGCCAGAATCGCTGGGTGTCGGTGAGAACGTCGAAGTAGTTCTCGAAGCCAATGAATTCTGAGGGAGCCCTAACCGAGCCTGATGCGTGGGTGAAGCTGAGATAGAGAGGCCACCCGACGGGGAAGGCGATCAGTAGCACCACGAAGGCCATCGCCGGGGATGCAAGCACCCACTTTCGGTGCTTGTTTGCCCAGCGAGAAAACGATTCGGTGACCGTTCTCTTGCCGGTGGTTGTGACTGCACTCACGAGTACACCTCTTCGTGTCGCGCGCCATAGGGCGCCGTGTGGGGATAGCGGATGGGGCGGTAACGAGTGGGGGCGGGCTTACCCGCCCCCACCGCTACGGAACTACTAGAACTGCTGTTACTTCTCGTCGTCCAGGAACTGCTGGAACTGCGCCTGAGCTTCCTTCGCTGCAGCCTTGACGTCGCCGCCGGTGATGGCCACGACAATCGGCTTGCCGACGATCTCGCGGGCCTCGGCGACCGAGACCACGAGGGGGCGGTCATGGCCGATGCCGGTCTTGGCGCTGCTCGCGATCGCGGCGGCGAGGTCGGCCGGATAGGTCGAGATTCCGTCGGCGTCAGCCCAGACCGAGGTGCGGGGTCCGGGTACGCCGGCCTGCTGGATCGTGAGCGTCATGTCCTTGCTCGTGGCCCACTCGATGAACTTCCACGCGTTGTCGAAGTTGGCCGAGTCGGAGTTAACTCCGAGCGCCCACGACGGCACGTTGTACGGCTTCGACTCATCGGAGCCCCCGGGGAACTGCGCGAAACCGACGGTGTCAGAGACGGTCGAGTTAGCCGGGTCAGTGGCGTTCTTGTAGAGGCTGTCGGCCTCCGTGTAGAAGGCAGCACCGCCCTGCGTGAAGATCGCCATTGCCTCGGGCCAGCTCATGTCGGTGCTGACGTTCTCGGGCCCGTACTCGCGGATGAGCTTGCCGTAGAGCTCGTATGCCTCGACGGCCTCGGCCGTGTCGACCGATGCGTTTCCCTTGGAATCCATCCACGCGCCGCCCGAGCTGTAGAGGAAGCTGCTGAACTGGGTGACGGCCGCCGAGACACCGGTGCGGGCAACGAATCCGGCGACGCCGGGGTTTGCCTCGCTGATGGTCTTGGCTGCTGCCTCAAGCTCCTTGAGCGTGGTGGGCACTTCGAGGCCAGCGGCCTGGAGCAGGTCCTTGCGGTAGTAGAGAACTTCGCGCTCGGTGATGATCGGCACACCGACAACGACGTCGTCGACGGTGGTCGAACCGACGGGGCCCTCCTGGAAGTCAGCCCAGTCCCACTCGTCGTTGCCAGTGACGGCATCGGAGAGGTCGGCAAGGTAGCCGTTGTTGGCGAAGAGCTTGCCCTCCTGGAGGGGGCGATACATCATCACGTCGATCTCGTCGGTGCCAGCGTTGAGCTTGACGTTGTATTGGTCAGAGAGCTGGTCTTCGCCCAGCTGGGTGAGGTTGACCTTGATGCCGGTCTCGTCTTCGAACTGCGGGAGCGCATCCTTGACGATGTCGGTCCAGACGTGGTTGGCGAGCGTTACGTTCAGCGTCGAGGAGCCTTCGCTGTTGTCGCCGCCGTCTGCGCTGCATGAGGCCAGGGTTCCCGCTGTGAGAAGTGCTGCTGTGACGGCTCCGGCAACGCGCAAGAGATTGGGGTGCTTCATAGTGCCTCCATTCCAGGCACCCGCGTCATCACGTGTGCCCTGCCAGATGCATCCTTACATCTGCCTTACCGGAACAGATTAGACTTAATAATCGTACTTTTACAACCCTGTTGTCTCATGGATATGATTTAGCGATGTTCACCCATGACGATGATGCGCCACCCCTGTCGGGTTTTGTCTCGGCGCGCACCGTCGACACCCCCGGCCTGCACAACCGCGTCCTCGACGAACTGGGCCAGGCGATCTGTGAAGGCCGCCTTGCCGCCGGCGACATTATTACGACGGAAGAGCTGGAGAACCGTTATCAGGTCTCCCGCTCCGTCATCCGAGAGAGCCTCCGAGCCCTCGAAGCAATGGGGATGGTGACCTCCAAACGCAGGGTCGGCAACCGCATCCTGCCCATGGCTGAATGGAACGTCTACGACCTCAGCGTCATCCGGTGGCGCCTCGCCGGCCGAGGCAGAATCGAGCAGCTTCGCTCCCTCACCGAGCTGCGCACCGCGATCGAACCAGAAGCCGCGCGCCTCGCAGCGCAGCGCAGCGCCACGACCAATGCGGGAGCCCTCGCCAGGGCAAGCGACCTCATGGGCCTCGCGGGGCAGCTCTGGGCGGCCGGCCGCAGCGGCGATCAAGAAAAGTTCCTCGAGCTCGACATCGAGTTTCACGCGCTCATCATGAATATGAGCGGCAACGAAATGTTCTCCCGCCTCAACAATCTGGTCTCCGAGGTTCTTATCGGGCGCACCAACTACGGTCTCATGCCCCAGTTTCCCCACTCGGATGCTCTACAAATGCATGTAGACGTCGCCAACGCCATCCAGAGCGGCAATGCAGATCTAGCCGGCTCATCGATGCTCGGAATCATGAATCGCACGATCGCCGAAATGGCCGATATCTGGAACGACCCGGCCGCCGCCCACCAGGCGGGCGACAAAGGCCTCACGCACTACTCTTGAAGTTGTCCCCCGCATCTCGAAGGAGCATCACCGTGGCCGGATCCACCCCAGCACAGGCAAACATCGGCGTGGTCGGAATGGCGGTGATGGGCTCGAACCTGGCGCGCAACCTCGCCAGCCGCGAAGGCAACACCGTAGCGATCTTCAACCGCTCGTTCTCCAAGACCCAGAGTGTGCTCGACGCGCACCCCGAGGCTGGCTTTATCGCGGCCCACGACTACCAGGAGTTCGCCGACTCCCTGCAGAAGCCCCGTGCCGCCATCATCATGGTCAAGGCTGGCGGCCCCACGGATGCTGTGATCGAGGAGCTCGTCAAGGTCTTTGAGCCCGGCGACATCATCGTCGACGGCGGCAACGCGCTCTTCACCGACACCATCCGTCGCGAGAAGGCCGTCCGCGAGACCGGCATCAACTTTGTCGGCGCCGGAATCTCCGGTGGCGAAGAAGGTGCCCTGCTCGGCCCGTCGATCATGCCCGGCGGCAGCGACGCCGCCTGGGAGAAGCTCGGCCCCATCTTCCGCTCGATCGCCGCCATCGCCGAGGGCGAGCCGTGCGTGACGCACGTTGGCCACGACGGCGCCGGCCACTTCGTCAAGATGGTGCACAACGGCATCGAATATGCCGACATGCAGCTCATCGCCGAGGCCTACGACCTCATCCGCCGCGGCACGGGCAAGTCCCCCGCCGAGATCGCCGAGATCTTTGCCGAGTGGAACAAGGGCGACCTCGAGAGCTACCTGATCGAAATCACGGCCGAGGTTCTGCGCCAGGTTGATGCCAAGACCGGCAAGCCGCTCGTCGACGTGATCGTCGACCAGGCCGGAGCCAAGGGCACGGGTGCCTGGACCGTGCAGACCGCACTCGACCTTGGTATCCCCGTCTCGGGCATCGCCGAGGCGGTATTCGCCCGGTCGCTGTCGTCCAAGCCTGCCCAGCGGGCCGCAGCATCCGCCCTGCCCGGCCCCGACGAGAAGTTCGTCGTCGCCGACCCTGATGCGTTTGTCGAGGATGTTCGGCAGGCCCTCTACGCCTCCAAGATCATCGCCTACTCGCAGGGCCTCGACGAGATCGTCGCGGGCGCCGAGCAGTACGGCTGGGACATCAAGAAGGGCGAGATCGCCAAGATCTGGCGCGGCGGCTGCATCATCCGTGCCCGCTTCCTTAACCGCATTACCGAGGCCTACGCCGAGAACCCCGGTCTCGTAGCCCTCGTGACGGCCCCGTTCTTCGCCGAGGTCGTCACCTCGACCCAGGCCGCCTGGCGTCGTGTGGTTGTCGCCGCAGCTCAGGCCGGCATCCCCTCGCCCGCGTTCTCGTCGTTGCTCGCCTACTACGACGGCTTGCGCGCCGGCCCCCTGCCCGCCGCCCTTGTTCAGGGGCAGCGCGACTTCTTCGGAGCACACACCTACAAGCGAGTGGATGCCGAGGGCACCTTCCACACGCTGTGGAGCGGCGACCGCACCGAGATCGAAGCGGAAGACACCCACTAAGCGTTGCTCGCGATGGCCCTCCGCACGGCTGGGGGTCATCGCGCAACTACGCTGGCAGGATGAGCCAGATTCGTGTCGCCGCGCCCTCCGACGTCCCCGAGATCCTGCGACTGATCGGCGAACTCGCGATCTATGAGAAGGAACCGGATGCCGTGGTCACCACGGAGGACGACCTTCAGCGGGCGCTCTTCGGCAATAGCCCTGCGGTCTTTGCCCACGTGATCGACGGCGACGAACCCGGCGCCCTCGCCGGCATCTGCATCTGGTTTCTCACGTTCTCCACGTGGGAGGGCGTGCACGGCATCCATCTCGAAGATCTCTTCGTGCTGCCCGAATACCGAGGCCGCGGCTACGGCAAAGCCCTGCTCACGAACTTGGCGGCGATCTGCGGCGAGCGCGGCTATGCGCGCCTCGAGTGGGCCGTGCTGGACTGGAACGAGCCAGCCATCGGCTTCTACCGCAGCCTCGGCGCTGAGCCCATGGACGAATGGACAACGTTCCGCCTCGACGGCGAGGCGCTGCGCAGCGCTCGCTAACGCAGCCCTCGCTAGCGCAGTGCTCTCGCGAGCATCCGCGCCTCATGCTCGTGCCCGACCGTCTCAAAGCCGACGACGACCGCGGCCGGTGCAAGCATGACAACGATGAGCGCGGTGCCCATGCTCGCCCCCGCCGCCGCGAGCCCCAGCGCAGCAGCCAGGATGACGAGCTCGATGGCCCAGAGCAGCAGATGGAACCGGTCGAACTCGTGGGCGAGGTGCGAATAGAGGGCAAAGAGCACGACGGAGAACACCATGACGGGCACGGCGACCGCGACGACGGCGTCGAACTCGCCGATCGCCGCCACCGACTCCACAACGTTCGCGGCAACGTGCAGCCCGGCTCCCATCGCCGCGATTGAGGCGAACAGGATGATGTGCCCGTAGCCCCACACCCACGCCCTGTCACGATGAACGGCCAGAATCTGAGCAGAAGGCAGAATGAAGTAGCTCCACCACAGGCCGAAGGTGAGCCCGATCCCCGCCACGACCACGAGGGCTGCCTCGCCAGTCCACCCCTGTTCTTCGACGACGGCCGAGACCGAGGTGACGGTGCCGAGCACAACCTCGCCGAGCGCGATTATGGCAAGCAGGCTATATCGCTCCGCGATGTGCTCTGCGTGCCAGGGAGTCGACGGATTTCGTCGTTCCGCGACCACGGGACCCGATAGCTCGATGAGGTAGAGCACGGGGGAAATCGCGAGGATGGCCCACAGCGGCAGGCTCAGGATGGCCGTGACAATCCATCCGACTTGGGCAATCGCAATGGCCAGGGCGTAGGCCATCGCCGTGGGCCGATGCTCTGGGTCAGCGCGAGCCACCCTGAGCCACTGGGCCACCATGGCGATGCGCATGACAACATATCCGGCCACGACGACATCGTTGTTGAGGTGTTGCCCCGCCTCGATGGAGGAGAACACCGCCGGGATTCCCAGCGCGAGAATCACCACGCCGATCATCTGCACCATCGTGGTGATGCGATAGAACCAGTCGTCGGTATCGAATGCCGACGCGAACCAGGAGAAGTTAATCCACGCCCAGCAGATGGCGAACATCGAGAAGCTAAACGCGGTGACTCCCGCAGCCCAGTGACCTTGGGCGAGCGCGTGGGCGAGCCCCGAGCTGGCCTGGCTGAAGGCCACGACGAATGCGAGATCGAAGAGCAACTCCAGCGGCGTCGACGCCCGATGCTCCTCGTCGGGGTCGCGCCCGCGCATGCGAGACAGCCCATGGCCAAGGCCGCTCGCCCTCGAAGAGTGATGCGCACTCGACATCGCATCATCGTTACACGGGAGGCGAGTATCGTTCACCCCATGCGCCTGGGAGTTCTCGATGTGGGATCAAACACCGTCCACCTGCTGCTCGTCGACGCCCACCCCGGCGCCGCCCCCGTGCCCATGTCATCGACCAAGTCGGTTCTGCGGTTGATGCGCTACCTGCAGGCCGATGGCAGCATCAGCGAGGAGGGCGTCTCCGCCCTGATCTCGGCCGTCGGCGCGGCGGCGGAGAAAGCCAAGCAGAGCAACCTCGACGACTTTCTCCCCATGGCAACGTCGGCAATTCGCGAAGCCACCAACGGCCCCGCTGTGCTCGCCCGCATCGCCACAGAAACCGGTGTTGATCTGCAGGTGCTCTCGGGCGAGGATGAGGCGAAACTGACCTTTCTCGCAGTGCGCCGGTGGTACGGCTGGTCCGCGGGCAACATCCTGCTCTTCGACATTGGCGGCGGCTCTCTCGAAATCTCGCTCGGACGCGACGAGTACCCCGATATCGGTCTCTCGCTCCCGCTCGGCGCAGGCCGCACGACGCTCGGGTTCCTGCACGACGACCCGCCAACCCAGCAGCAACAGGACGAGCTGCGGGTTCATGCACGAGAGCAGCTACTCGGGGCTGTGAAACTCTTCGCCGACTACGACCGACCCAGCCATGTGGTGGGCTCGTCCAAAACGATCAGGTCACTTGCCAAGCTCGCGGGGCTTACCGCCCCGGGCATCGGCGAAGATGAGCGCAGCATGCTGCGGCGCAACCAGCTCGACGACTGGGTTCCGCGGCTGGGCCGCATCCCCGCCGCCGCTAGGCCCGAGTTGCCCGGCATCACGATCGACCGCACGTTTCAGATCGTGGGCGGTGGCATTGTGCTTTCGGAGGCGATGTCGGTCTTCTCGGTCAAAGAACTGGATGTCTCTCCGTGGGCCATGCGCGAGGGCGTGATTCTGCGCTACCTCGATCACCTAACGTGACGGTGGCAGATGGCAGACTTGAGGGGTGAGCGATGACCACCCAGAACTGGCCGGATACGAGCCGTTTGAACAGAAGCCCCTGAGGGGGCAGCGATTCTCGCTGCTGCTCCGCGTCGTCGTCGTTCTCGCGGTGCTCGGTCTTATCCTCCCCGGTGTGTTCACGACCGTGTCGGTCGGAACACGTAACGCCCAGCTCGCCTGTGACTATCGCGGCGCTCTCGCCGTGCCCGGTGCCCCTAGCTATGAGGCAACGTTCGAGCTGTTCGGCCCCGGAGTGATCGGCTGGGAGTGCTACGCGCTCGACCAGATCGGCAAACGCATCCACGTCGACTCGATGGGACTCATCCCGGTCGCCCCTGGGGCATCCAGCCCTCGCGTGCCCACGAGCAACAGTTAACTGACACCGGTTAACTGACACCGGTTAATTGACACCGCGGGCGGAGCCGAAGCCCCGCCCGCGGTGAATGAATCAGTTTCTTAGGCTGCGCCGTCGAACATCGACGTGACCGAACCGTCGCTGAAGACCTCGTGGATCGCGCCGGCGATGAGCGGGGCGATCGGCAGAACCGTGAGCTTGGGGAACAGCTTGTCTGCCGTGAGGGGCAGCGTGTCGGTGACGACAACCTCGTCGATGAAGTCGGCCTGGAGCAGCTCCGTCGCGGGGTGCGAGAACACGGCGTGGGTCGCGGCGACGACAACGTTCTTCGCGCCGGCAGCCTTGAGCGCCTCCGCAGCCTTGGCGATCGTTCCGCCCGTGTCGATCAGGTCGTCAACGAGCAGGCAGGTGCGGCCCGCGACCTCGCCCACAATCTCGTGCACAGAAACCTTGTTGGCGACGCGGGGGTCGCGACGCTTATGGATGATCGCGAGGGGCGCATTGAGCTTGTCGCTCCAGATGTCGGCAACGCGAACGCGGCCCATGTCAGGAGAGACCACCGTGAGCGTCTCGCTGTCGAGCTTCTCCTTGAAGTACTTGAGAAGCACCGGCATCGCGAACAGGTGGTCGACGGGCCCGTCGAAGAATCCCTGGATCTGAGCAGCGTGCAGGTCGACGCTCATGATGCGGTCGGCGCCGGCCGCCTTGTAGAGGTCGGCCACCAGCCGGGCCGAGATCGGCTCGCGCCCGCGGCCCCTCTTGTCCTGACGGGCATACGGATAGAACGGTGCGACCACCGTGATGCGCTTGGCCGAAGCACGCTTGAGGGCGTCGACCATGATGAGCTGCTCCATGAGCCACTCGTTGATCGGGGTCGTGTGCGACTGGATGACAAACGCATCGCATCCGCGCACGCTCTCGCTGTAGCGCGCGTAGATCTCGCCGTTGGCGAAAGTGCGGGTGTCGGTGTGTACTAGCTCCGTGTCGAGCTCGCGGGCGATGTCCTCCGCGAGTTTCGGATGTGCACGGCCGGTGACGAGCACCAATTTCTTCTGTCCGTTAACGGTGATTTCGGACAAGTGATTGCTCGCTCTCTGCCGGGGCCCCGACGATTTAGACCTGCGTCTCACCCTCGCCGGATGCTGCAGCAGCCGCGTCGGCCGCCGCAGTGCCCGGTCGATTGGCTTCGACCCAGCCTGCCATGTTGCGCTGAGGAGCCACTGAGATGGCGAGCGCACCAGCTGGAACATCCTTGCGGACGACCGTCCCGGCGCCCGTGTAGGCTCCGTCACCAATTCTAACCGGCGCGACGAACACGTTGTGCGACCCGGTGCGCACATGCGACCCCACGACCGTGCTGTGCTTGTTCACACCGTCGTAGTTTGCGGTGATTGTTCCCGCCCCAACATTGGAGCCAACCCCCACCTCGGTGTCGCCGATGTAGCTCAGGTGTGGCACCTTGCTGCCGTCGCCGATTCGCGTGTTCTTGGTTTCTACGAAGGTGCCGATCTTGCCGTCGGCGCCGAGGTAGGTTCCGGGACGCAGGTAGGCGAACGGACCAACGGATGCTCCGGCACCGATCACGGCGAGCGTCGCGTCGGTGCGCTTGACGACGGCGCCCTCCCCGACCTCGCAGTCGACGAGGGTCGTGTCGGGGCCGACGGTCGCGCCGCGCGCGATTGTCGTTGCCCTCTTGATCTGGGTGCCCGGCAGCAACTCGACGTCTTCTGCCAGGGTCGCATCCACATCGATCCAGGTGCTCATGGGGTCCAGGATTGTCACGCCCGCAAGCTGCCAGCGTCGCACGATTCGCGCGTTCAGCTCCCGAGCGGCTGCCGCGAGCTGCGCGCGGTCATTGATGCCGGCGACAAGCCAGGGGTCACGCACAGCGACCGCCTCGATGCGGCCCCCTGCCGAGCGGATGCCTGCCGCGGCATCCGTCAGATACTTTTCGTGCTGCGCGTTGTCGGTGCCCACATTGGCCAGGGCGCGGCGGAGCGGACCCGCCGAGAACACGTAAACACCGGCATTGACCTCGGTGACCGCAAGCTGCTCAGGAGAGGCATCCTTGTGCTCAACGATCGCCTCGAACACCCCAGAGGCATCCCGCACGATGCGGCCAAAGCCCGATGGGTCTGGCAGCACGGCCGACAGCATGGTGAGGTCGTTGCCCTCGTGCTGGTGAGCAGAAACAAGCGCGCGAAGCGTTGCGGCGTCGAGCAGCGGAACATCCGCACTGAGCACGACAACTCGGCCATCAAAGTCACCCGGAAGGGTTGCGAGGGCAACCTCTACGGCGCGCCCCGTGCCCGGAATCTCATCCTGATCAACGATGGAAGCCTCGGGAACCCGGCGCAGAACCTCTTCGGCAACCGACTCACGCTCGTGGCGCACCACCGCAATGATGTGCGCCGCGCCCAGCTCCTGGGCCGTCGTGAGAACGTGCCCCACGAGGGGAACACCGGCGATCTCATGGAGCACCTTCGCCTTAGAAGACTTCATTCGAGTGCCCTGACCTGCGGCAAGAATGATGACGGCGAGCGACTGATCGGTCATGAGGGGGCTCCTTCGTGGACACAAACGCTGACGCGATTTTCTCGGCTCCGCCTCCAGGATTCGAACCTGGTCCTAACAGTTCCAAAGACTGCCGTGCTGCCGTTACACCAAGGCGGAAAGCGCCCTCACCGCCGAAGCGTGAGTCTCGCGATAGATAAGTCTGCCAGATCAGAGCGCGATCACACTGCGCGCTGCATGCCGCGATAATGGAAAACATGCCCGAACGCGACGAAGTCGACCGCATTGTCGATGCTTGGCACCGCGAACGGCCAGACCTCGACTTCTCTCCCCTCCAGGTTCTGAGCCGCGTCGGCAGGCTGTCGCGCCACCTCGACCTCGCGCGCCGCACCGCGTTCTCGGCCTCGGGGCTCGAATCGTGGGAGTTTGATGTGCTTTCTGCTCTGCGCCGAGAGGGCTACCCCTACGAGCTGAGCCCCAAGAGCCTGCTGCAGCAGACCCTCGTCTCCTCTGGCACCATGACGAACCGCATCGACCGCCTCGTCGACCGCGGCCTTGTGATTCGGCGCACCGACCCGAACGATGGGCGCGGCGTTCTCGTGCGCATGACCGACGAGGGTCGCCACCGCGTCGACGGCGCGATCGCGGAACTGATGACCTCCGAGCGCGCCATCCTCGCCGCGCTCAGCTCCGACGACCAAGAACACCTCGCTGGCCTTCTGCGGCGGCTCAGCCTCGACTTCGACTGACCGGCACCGAAGCGAGCGTTCAGCGGGCGCAGTCGATGCAGGTGGCCGCGTAGGCCCGCGCATCGAGGCGCGCGACAGGGATCTGCTGTCCGCAGCTCACACAAGTTCCAAAGGTGCCGAGGTCGATTCTGCGCAGCGCCGCGGAAATCTCTCCCAGACGCTGCGTTGATTGCTTCAGCAGAGCATCCGTTTGGGAACGCTCAAAGGCGATCGTCGACCCCTCAGGGTCGTGCTCGTCATCGACATTGGAGTCGTGACGAGCCTCCACGATGAGCCGAATATCGGAGCCGAGGTCGGCCATCAGCTGCTCAGTAACCCTCTGCTGAGACAACAGCTGCTCGCGAAACCCCTCGAGACGTGCATCAGAGAACCTCATGGTGCCCAGTATCGTCCCGCTGCGTGACTTATCGCCGCATGACCTTGCGGGCCAACCAGTTCGCCAAGAACTGGATGAGTTGCACAAACAGGATGATGATGATCACGGCGGCCCACGTCACGACCGGGTTGAACTGCCGGTAGCCGTATTGAATGGCGAAGTTGCCGAGACCGCCGCCCCCGATGAGGCCGGCGACCGCCGTCATATCCACGATGGCGACAAAGACAAATGCATAGCCGAGGATGAGCGGGCCGAGAGCCTCGGGAATCAGCAGGGTTCGGATGATGCGCCAGGGCCCAGCACCCACCGACCGGGCAGCCTCGATAACCCCCGGCTGCACCGTGAGCAGGTTTTGCTCCACGATGCGGCTGATGCCGAAGACCGCGGCGAGAGAGATCGTGAAGATGATCGCGGAATTGCCGAGACCGGTGCCAACAACCGCGCGAGCGAGGGGCTGTGCCGCCGCCAAGAAGATGATGAACGGGATGGGGCGGAACGTGTTGACGAGCACGTTGAGCACGCCGTTGATGGCCCGATTGGGCAGGAGGTTGCCCGCCCGAGTCACATAGAGCCCGAGCCCCACAATGAGCCCGCCGATGCCACCGAAAAGCAAGCTCAGGGCGACGAGATAAATCGTCTCCCCCGTGGCCTCCGCGAGCTGGGGCAAGAGGTCGATGAGCTGATCCATTAGGCCACCTCGGTCACGGTGAGGCTGGAATCGACGGATGCTAATGCGCGGTCGATCGCGGCATCGTCACCCCCGAGAGCCAGAGTGAGGTGCCCGAAGGTGCGACCCTGAATGTCGTTGACCCCGCCATAGACGAGCTCGAACGTGACGCCGTGCTGGGCGAACCCCAGAAACACCGCCGACTGCGAGACGCCACCGTCGGCGAACGAGATCGTGACAATGCGGCCGGGGTGCCGCTGGCGCAGAACTGCGAGCTCATGCGCCTCGGGAACCGCCTTGACGACCGTGGAGACAAATCGCTTGGCAGCATCCGTCTGAGGGTTCGAGAAGACATCGAAGACCGTGCCCTGCTCGATGACCCGGCCGGCATCCATCACGGCGACGCGATGGGCGATGGACTTGATGACCTCCATCTCGTGCGTGATGAGCACGATCGTGATGCCAAACTCCTCGTTCACGCGCTTAAGCAGGGCAAGCACCTCGAGGGTTGTCTCCGGGTCGAGAGCACTGGTCGCCTCATCGGCGAGGAGGATGCGCGGCGACGTCGCGAGGGCACGGGCAATGCCAACGCGCTGCTTCTGGCCGCCAGAGAGCTGGTCGGGGTAGCTCGACGCTTTGTCGGCGAGCCCGACGAACTCGAGCATTTCGGCGACGCGCGCCTTGCGCTCGGCCGCGGGCACGCCGGCAACCTGAAGGGGGTAGTCGACATTGCCCGCGACCGTGCGCGAGTTGAACAGATTGAACTGTTGAAAGATCATTCCGATGCCCAACCGCACCTGCCGAAGCTCGCGCTCCCGCATGCCGCTGATCACGGTTCCGGCCACCTCAACGGTGCCCGCCGACACGGGCTCGAGGGCGTTGATGAGCCGCACCAGAGTGCTCTTTCCCGCCCCCGAGTAGCCGATGATGCCAAAGATGTCGCCCGCGTCAATATCGAGCGTGACGTTGTCGACAGCGGTAAGCGGCCGAGCCGTGCGACGCGGTGCCGGGTACGTTTTCGACACCGCGCTCAGGCGAACTATCGGCATGGTGTTCCTGTTCTAGAAGTGCGTGAGGCAGAGCGCCTAGCTATTGGCCTTGACGTCGGCCTCAACCTTGGCGAGAGCCTTTTCCAACTCCGCTGCAGGGGTATCCACGAGAATCGCGGTGCCGCCGGAGACCTCGAGAACGCCATCCTGCACGGCCTTCGTGGTCTGGTAGATCTCCACGAGCTTGGCGAACAGCTCGCTGTTCTTGTCGTCAGCGCGGGCAGCGAAGATGTTGATGTAGGCCTGCGCAGCGGGGTCGCTGGGGTCGTCGACCGCGATAGCGCTATCGGGGTCGATGCCCGCCTTCGTGACGAAGTCGTTGTTGACCACGGCGGCGGCAACATCCGCAAGCGAGGTCGCGGTGAACGAGGCGTCGGCCTCGATGACCTCAACACGCGACGAATCTTGGATGTCGGCGACGGTCGAGAAGATGCTGCCGCCATCCTTCAGCTCGATGAGCCCTGCCGACTGCAGCACGAGAAGGGCGCGGGCCTGGTTGCTCGCGTCGTTCGGCACGGCCACCTTCTCGCCATCCTCGATGGCGTCAACCGAGTTGTAGTTGGTGGAGTAGAGGCCGAGCGGGTAGATGGCCGTCGCGCCGATCGGCACAAGGTCGTCGCCCGAAGCAACATTGTGCTGAGCGAGGTAGATGATGTGCTGGAACTGGTTGATGTCGAGCTCACCCGCGGTCAGGGCCGGGTTGGGCTGGTTGTAGTCGGAGAAGTCGATGATGTCGACGAAGATGCCCTCGGCCTCGGTGGCCTTCTCGTATTCGGCCCAGTAGGGGTCGCTCGCGCCAACGACGCCAATCGTGACGGGGTTTGCCTCGGAGCCGAGCTCGGCCTCGTCACCGGAGGCGCACGCAGAAAGCCCCCCAACGAGAGCCGTTGCGGCAAATACTGCGGCGATCTTCTTGGCGATTGACATGGTGGTGCCTTTCAAAACGGATGCTGTGGGGTCGATTCCAGTGTCATCCGCATACGTTCAAAATCGAAATCGTGCGACCCCAGGTGACGCAGTGTGACGATCTGGGGCTTAGTTCTCCAGCAGGTCCGTCAGGACCAACCAGCGCGACTCAAGCTCGGCCGTCTGCGCGTCGAGCGCCGAGATCTCGGCAGAGAGCTCTCCCAGCCCCGTGTAGTCGTTCTGGTCGTGCGCGGCCATCCGAGCATGGACGTCGGCGATCTTCTGGCCGGCCTTCTCCAGCTTGCGGTTGATCGACGCGAGCTCTTTCTGGGCGTTCCGCAGTTCTGCACCGCCCAGGCTCGACTTCTTCGCCGGCGCACCAGCCTGCTTCTTGGACGACTGCGCGGCGCTGGCCGCAGCATCCGAAGCCTGCCGCACCTTGAGGTACTCGTCGACGCCGCCGGGCAGGTGCCGCAGGTGACCACCGAGCACCGCATACTGCTGGTCGGTGATGCGCTCGAGCAGGTACCGGTCGTGGCTCACCACGAGAAGGGTGCCCGGGAACGAGTCGAGCAGGTCTTCCATCGCCGCGAGCATGTCGGTATCGAGGTCGTTAGTGGGCTCGTCGAGGATGAGCACATTCGGCTCGTCCAACAGGATGAGCAAGAGCTGCAGGCGGCGCTTCTGGCCACCGGAGAGATCCTTGATCGGCGTGCTCAGCTGGGCACTATCGAAGCCGAGGCGCTCAAGCAGCTGGCCGGGCGTGACCTCTTTGCCGCCGGCGACATACGACGACTTCTGGCGGCCGATAACGACGCGCACCGGCTCATTCTGAACCTCAGAAAGCTCCTTGAGCTGCTGGTCGAGAATCGAGATCTTCACGGTCTTGCCGCGCTTGACCTTGCCGCTTGTGGGCTCGACGGTGCCCGCCACCAGACCCAGCAGGGTCGACTTTCCCGCGCCGTTGACGCCCAAGATTCCGGTGCGCTCGCCCGGGGCGATGCGCCACTCGATGTCCTTGAGTACCTGCTTATCGCCGTAGGTGACGCCAACGTCGAGCAGATCAACGACATCCTTCCCCAGGCGCTGCATCGCCATCGACTGCAGCGAAATCTTGTCGCGTACGGGGGGCTCGTTTTCGATGAGCTCGTTGGCGGCATCGATGCGGAACTTGGGCTTGGCCGTGCGGGCGGGGGCCCCTCGGCGCAGCCACGCGAGCTCCTTCTTCATCAGGTTCTGACGCTTGCCCTCCATGACGGATGCCATGCGGTCGCGCTCCACGCGCTGCAGAATGTAGGCCGCGTATCCGCCCTCGAAGGGCTCGATGATGCGGTCGTGCACCTCCCACGTGTTGTTGCAGACCTCATCCAGAAACCACCGGTCGTGGGTGACGACAACGAGGCCGCCCTGGCCAGCGGGCCAGCGACGCTTGAGGTGCTCTGCGAGCCACGCGATGCCCTCGACATCCAGGTGGTTGGTGGGCTCATCGAGAAACACGACGTCCCAGTCACCGACGAGCAACTTGGCGAGCCCGACGCGGCGGCGCTGGCCACCACTGAGCTGGCCGAGGGTCGCATCCCACGGGATGCCGCCCAGGAGACCCGAAATGACGTCGCGGATGCGAGCATCGCCCGCCCACTCGTAGTCCTCTTTGTCGCCGACAATCGACTGGCTCACAACGATGTTGTCGTCGAGTTCGTCGGCCTGGTCGAGCATGCCAATCGTGACGCCGTTGCGAACCGTGACACGGCCGGAGTCGGGCTGGATGCGACCAGACAGCAGCCTCATAAGGGTGGACTTGCCGTCGCCATTGCGGCCGACGATGCCGATGCGGTCGCCCTCGTCGAGCCCTACCGTCACCGAATCGAAGATCACGCGCGTCGGATACTCAAGATGAAGGGACTCTGCCCCAAGAAGATGTGCCACGTGACTCGACACTACCGGCTCCCGGCTGTGTACTCGCGCGGGGCGAGGCTGCGGCTCCCGGCCCGACTCGGCCTAACTCGGCCTGCCCCGGCCTGACTCGGCCCGATCCGCCCGGCCCCTCCCTTAGGCCACTCTTCCGCCGAGGCTGCACAAATCGTCGTCGAAACCGGGCTGCGGCAGCGAATCGCGCAGTCTCGGCGCGCTGGCACCGGCTCGCACACGGTCAGCGGTGTGGGTTATGGGCCATCGATCCACGATGTGGAGGAGCCAAACCTCGGGCTGTGGGCAAGTTCTGCACCGTCGAGTCACGGTCGCCAAGATGGAACCGTGACACCCCCACCCTCAGCTCCGCTCCCTTCGCATCTCTCGGGGCGCCCATTTTCGAGAGCAGAAGCCGCCGCGTCTGGGGTGGGCGATGGCCGGCTGAGATCGTCCGACCTCTCGAGTCCGTTTCACGGGGTGCGAATTTCTGCCGACATCGACCCGAGTCTCTCGATCCGGCTTGAGTCCTACCGCCAACGGATGCCGGCACACCAGCACTACAGCCACACGACGGCGGCCCTCGTCCACGGAATCCCCCTGCCGCTCAGCGCCGAGCGGGATACCCGCCTCCATGTGAGCGCGGCTCGAGGAGCCGGATTTCCCCGCGCTCGCGGCGTGGTCGGTCACCACAGCGGAACCGTCACGAGACTGGTCCGCGTCGCTGGCTATCTCGTCTCGTCGCCCGTGACCGCATGGTGTGAACTTGCCCGCATCCTGTCCCTCGACGATCTCGTGGCCGCTGGCGACTTTCTCATCACCGGAAACGAGCCCATTTTCGGCTTTCCGCCTCTCTCCGATGCTGCACAGCTATCGGATGCCCTGGCAGCGCGGTCTGGCCACCGCGGCATCCGTACACTCA
>NZ_JBACFR010000082.1:0-2022 GCF_056262345.1 Homoserinimonas sp. | reverse complement strand
GAGGCGTGCGCAGCGCTCCTCACGGAGTTCTTCGCCGATAAGCGTTAGAAAACTTCCTAGTCGATGCCGCGAATCACAAATGCGTCGGTCGACGGATTGGCGTCGTTCGGCTTGCGGTAAACATCCGGCTCGATGTAGATCACGCGCGCCGCGGGAACCGCCTCACGGATGGTGGCTTCGACAGCGTCGATATCGGCAGCGATATCGACAAGCCGCTCCCGTGGCTCGAACGCTACTTTCGCCGCGACCAGCAGCTCATCCGGCCCCAGGTAGAGCGTCTTCATGTGGATGAGCGAGACGACCTCGGGGTGGGCGTTGATCGCGCCGCGGATCGCCTCGGCGTCCGATGCGGTTGCACCCTCGCCCACGAGCAGGCTCTTGGTTTCGACGCCCAGGATGATGGCGACCAGCACGAGCAGAACACCGATGGCCAGGGTGCCGATGGCGTCGAACACGGAGTTGCCCGTGATGATGGTGAGCCCCACGCCGCCGAGGGCGAAGACGAGTCCCGTGAGGGCGGCGATGTCCTCGAGCAGCACGACCGGCAGCTCCGGCTGGCGGGCGTGACGCACGAACGAGACCCAGCTCTGCTTGCCACGAACGAGGTTGGATTCGCGGATGGCCGTGCGCAACGAGAATGACTCGAGCACGATGGCGACAAGGAGAACGACGATCGGCAGCCACGCGTTCTCAAGCGGGTGCGGGTGGGTGAGCTTTTCGTACCCCTCATAGAGCGAGAAGACGCCACCGACGCTGAACAGGATGATGGAGACGACGAACGCATAGACGAACCGTTCGCGTCCATAGCCGAACGGGTGCTCAGCATCCGCAGCTCGCTTGGCTTTGCGGCCGCCGACGAGCAGCAGCACCTGGTTGCCTGTGTCGGCCAGGGAGTGCACGCCCTCAGCGAGCATTGAGCTCGACCCCGAGAACGCCCACGCAATGAACTTGGTGACCGCGATGCCCGCGTTCGCGAGCAACGCCGCGATGATGGCCTTATTGCCGCCGGTAGCACTCATGCGCCAATCCTAGGATGTGATGATGACAGATTTTCGCCCCATAATCGCTCTTCTCGGTGCCGGCTCCATGGGCTCCGCCATTCTCGAGGGTCTGCTTCGCGACGGAACGGTGGTGGGCGGGGGGATCCGCATTACGAACCGCACCACGGCCAGCGCCTCTCGACAGTGGCCAGAGGCCGTGACCTCGCTCTCCCTCGAGGCCGACCCCGAGGCCAATCTGCGCGCCGTTGACGGTGCGGACGTCGTGATTATCGGGGTCAAGCCGGGCATGGTGGCCGACCTCCTCGGCGAGATTGGCGGTGCGCTCAAGCCGGGAGCTGTCGTCGTGAGCGTCGCCGCAGGAGTGACAACGGCATCCCTCGAAGCGGCGCTTCCCGACTCCGTCGGCGCGGTGCGGTCGATGCCCAACACCCCGACGGCGGTCGGCCTTGGTGTCACGGCGCTGAGCAGGGGCTCGCGAACAACCGACGAGCAGCTCGCGGCGGTCGAGCGCGTCTTCGGTGCCGTCGGCGAGGTTTTGGTCATCGACGAGGACCGGATGGCCGGGCTCACCTCGGTTTCAGGCAGCGGCCCCGCGTATGTCTATTACATGGTGGAGTCGTTCACCCGAGCGGCTGAGGCCCAGGGGTTCGCACCAGACGACGCGGCCCGGTTGGTTTCGCAGACGTTTAGGGGAGCGCTCGAAATGCTGAGGACATCCGGCAAATCGCCAGAGCAGCTACGCCGCGATGTGACGAGCCCCAACGGCACAACGGAACGCGCCGTCGCGGTGCTGATCGAAGCCGATCTGCCCGCGATTCTCACGGAAGCCGTTGAGGCTGCCGCAGCGCGATCTCGGGAGATGTCGGCAAGCTAGTGCCGATCGGCGCCTAGGACGTGGCGGCGAAGCGCTCGATGTCTGCGGCGTTGCCGCTCACGATGATGAGGTCGTGGTTGGAGATGAGCGTCTCGGCCGTTGCATAGGTGAACTCTTTGCCGGGCGATTTGACCCCGACGACCGTGA
>NZ_JBACFR010000081.1:0-2576 GCF_056262345.1 Homoserinimonas sp. | reverse complement strand
GTCGAATCAGCGTGCTCGAATGGCAGGCGACGAACGGTGATTTCGGTCCATTCGGCGGGGGTCACGCGGTGAGCCTTTCGATGAGTTCCCGATATCGAGCCGATGTGCGCTCGATGATGTCGGGCGGCAGCACGGGGGGAGTGCCGCTGAGGTTCCAGTGGGCGGCGAGCCAGTCGCGCACGATCTGCTTGTCGAAGCTTGAGGCGCGGTCGCCTGCTGCATACAGCTCGGCATCCCAATAGCGGCTGCTGTCCGAGGTCAAGACTTCATCGCCGAGGGTGATCTGCCCGTCGCTGTCGGCGCCGAACTCGAACTTGGTATCGGCCAGAATCACGCCGCGTTCTTCGGCAATGGCGGATGCCGCGGCAAAGATCTGCAGAGAAAGATCGCGAAGAGCGGCGGCCGTCTCTGCGCCGACCAGCTCCACGGTGCGCTCGAAGCTGATGTTCTCGTCGTGTTCGCCGAGCGGTGCCTTCCACGCGGGGGTGTAGATCGGCTCCGGCAGGCGGTCGCCGTCCGCGAGACCTGCGGGCAGCGGTACGCCGCACACACTCTGGGTCGCCTGGTATTCCTTCCAGCCGCTGCCCGTGAGGTAGCCCCGCACAACACATTCGACCGGGAACATGTCCAGCTTTTTCACGAGCATCGCCCGCTCGGCGACGGCCTCGGGCACAGGCCCATCCACGAGGTGGTTGGGCACGTCAAGGCGGTCGAACCACCAGCGGGTCAGCGTCGTGAGGAGAGCACCCTTGCCCGGGATGCCCGGCTCAAGCACGTGATCGAAGGCGCTCACGCGGTCGCTGGCGACTACGAGCATCCGATCGGGATGATCCGCGCGGTCATAGAGGTCGCGCACCTTGCCGGAGTATGCGTGCTGCCAGCCATCGGCCGACAGGTCAGCGCTCATGCGCTGGGCTCCACGACCCGCAGAGCGATATCAGTGCGGTGCTGTTCGCCCTCGAGCTGAATGGCGTCAACGGCCCGGTAGACGCGGTCGCGGGCATCGGCGAAGTCCGCGCCGCGGGCAACAACGCTGAGCACACGTCCGCCGGTCGAAACAAAGTCATCGCCCGTTCGAGCCGTGGCCGCATGGGCGATGGTGACGCCGTCGATAGCGAGGGCGTCGTCGATTCCCGTGATGACGCGGCCGGTGATCGGGGTCTCGGGGTAGCCCTCGCTCGCCACGACCACCGTCACCGCCACCTCAGGCGAGAACTCGGGGCGGGGCAGCAGCCCGAGCCCGCCCGTCGATGCGGCAAAGAGCAGGGCGCTGAGCGGGGTGATGAGGCGGGGCAGCACCACCTGCGTCTCGGGGTCGCCGAACCGGGCATTGAATTCGATGACCCGAATGCCCTTGTCGGTGATGATCAGGCCGCAATAGAGCAGGCCGATAAACGGAGTCTGCTCAGCTGCGAGCTGGCGAACGGTCGGCACGGCGATCGTCCCGATGACCTCGTCGACGAACGTGTCGGGGAGCCACGGCAGGGGGGAGTAGGCGCCCATGCCGCCCGTGTTGGGGCCGGCATCGCCGTCGCCAAGGCGCTTGTAATCCTGGGCGGGGCTGAGGGGCAAAACATCGTGCCCATCGGAGAAGAAGAAGAGCGATACCTCTTGGCCGTCGAGAAACTCCTCGACGAGCACGCTGCCCTGACCCAGGTAAAACTCGGCGTGGGCGATGGCGGCATCGCGGTCGGCGGTGACAAGAACACCCTTGCCCGCGGCGAGGCCATCGGCCTTGATCACGTAGGGGGCGCCGAACTCGTCGATCGCGTCGATGGCCTCGTCGAGGGTGCCGGCGCGGGCCGCACGGCCGGTCGGAACCCCTGCCGCCTCCATGATGCGCTTGGCGAACGTCTTGCTGCCCTCAAGCTGTGCCGCGGCCTTGCCGGGCCCAAAGACGGCAATGCCCGCCTGGCGCACCCGGTCGGCCACTCCCGCGACGAGCGGAGCCTCTGGCCCGATGACGACCAGCTCGATGTTGTTGTCGACCGCAAAGTCGGCCACGACGGTCGGGTTTGTGGGGTCGAGGTGAATTACGGGAACATCGGCGGCGATTCCGGCGTTGCCCGGGGCGGCGATGATCTCGTGCGCGGCATCCTCCGCAAGCAAGGCCGTGACGATGGCGTGCTCGCGGGCACCGGAGCCGAGTACAAGAATTTTCACCATGCCAGAGTACCGGTCACCCGTGAACCCACGCCACGGAGCGTCGGTTAGGCCGCGGGCGACTCCGGGTCTTCCTCGCGAAGACGCCATTCGGCAATGAAGTCGTCGACCGTCTTGGTGGCGAGATCGCGGCGCACCTCGTCGAGCAAGAAGTCGGGCGAGCCGACATCGGCGCGCGTGCGCAGCACTTCGCGGCCCGTGTCGATACGGCGAATGACCAGGTCGGCGGGGGCAATTCCATCGCCAAAGCCCAGCGCGACCACAACAGCGGCGACAGTCCAGTGCCACGCAGAGACAATCCGAGACGCCGTGAGCGGCTCTAGGTCGGCGGTCAAGTAGTTGGCGGCGACATCCATACAGCCAGTGTGGCATCCATAACACTGGCGGCAGGCCCCTTGCTACCGTTGCATGCA